>JASHYD010000798.1 GCA_030043175.1 Xanthobacteraceae bacterium
TCGCCATCTCAAATCCAACACCTCAAAAACCCGCACACATTCACTGTTTCGTCAAGGAGCTATGCTCTACGATCTTATCCCAATGATGCCAGAGCCGCGTCTGCGACCTCTGGTCGAACGCTTCGGCGCTATGCTGCTCGAAATCCCCGCCTTTGCCGGATTCTACGGGGTCATTTGAAAATGAGGGGATTCATGAGGGCCGAAGCAGCACCGCAATTTCGGCCGTAGCTCGGAGGTAAAGCGCGCCCGGATCAAAACCGGATGCTGGCGATGGCTGGCGTCCGGTTTTTCAACTCAAGTGTAGCTATGAGGATAGCTACGGCGGCCTGGTCAATGGCCTGTTTCTGATCCACTATTGTTTCGGCGGCAGCGCCGGGGCAGGGGTCGAAGGTCGCGGCGGTACTAGCGGCGACCCACTGAGCTTCATTCCCGCACCCGACATGCTGCTAACCGTGAAGTTTTGTTTAAAATTAGCCTTAGTGGTTGCTCCGGTCGCGGTGAGCGTAACCGTTTTTTGAAGGTAGCCTAGCGCATTCTTGAAGTCGACATAGGTTACACCGGAGAGGGTGACCTGTCCTCCTGTCTCACTGCCCCCGCTCGCGGATGCAATTTTCTGGCTACCACTCAAGATAGTGATGTTTTGAAGTGGCTCCCCATAAGCAACCACCGGCGCCAGCGTCAGCGCCGCAATCATCACCCGACGAGTGTTCCGCAACATCTGCATTATCCTCTTTACGATTAATCCCCGCAGGTCAGAGCCTGCGCGCCAAGCATACATCGCGCTGGCAGTCCTGTCATAGGCAACCCCTGCCAGAGGCGTTTTAAACGCAACGGCGGGTCGACCACGGCCGACACTGCACCGATGCCGGCCGCGCTATCCGAACTTAAGCAATTGGCGACCTTGACCGGCAATTTTTGTGGGGCGCCCGCCCAAAAACGCGAATCGAATCAACGACGCCTGGTCGCAAATCGCCTGTGGTGTAGACCAGCTTCGGCCAGCAACGCACTCATATGCGCGGAAACTTTCTCGAACGCCTCAACGCGGGCCGGCCACGCCTGATCCTTGTTGTAGCGGGCGACCAGATCAGCGCGCTGATGGCTGATCGCCAGCTCGGCGATGTCCTCAGGAATGGCGAGGCGGGACATCATAGTGCGCGCGGTTCTGCGTAGGTAAGGCCGAGAGGAAGGTGAGGTAGCGGGGCAAGCCAAGGCGTTGCTTGCCGTGCTCGGATCACGCGGCATGCGCCTCTCCAAAGAGGCTCGCACGCGCATCCTCGCATGCACCGACATCGAGCAAATGGACGCGTGGCTCCGCAAGGCTGCCTCGGTGGCGTCCGTCGAACTGTTCTGAGCCAACGGTGGCCCCTCCGCCAGTCGAGCCCCAGCCAGCCAAGTTCACTGGACGGTGATCCCCTCAGTCCGAGGCCGCAGCTCTCTGCGTCTTGCCGGGCATTCGTGTGCATGGCGGCGCCCGCTGTAGATGCCTAGTCCCGGCGAATTCGCGGATGCGCATTTAGCTGGCACGCCTGAGGAGGATCACGCCTGCTGTGTAGCGTAAGCAGTGCAAGGAGCGGAGCAGCTGGAGCGGGAAGCTTCGCCAAGCAACTGCGTGTTGAGGGGTTTGGCGGCTTGGCGGTAACGGACCTGGCCTTCGGCCGCCAGCGCGGCCGCCGCCGCGCGACGCCGCGGTTCTCGAGGAAGGCCGAGTGATCCGCCATCGGCGTCGCACCTTCCCGGCAACGGTCCTCATGCACGGTCCGTCGGCGGCTCGACTGGCGGGGACGCGAAAGCCCTCTCAGTGACGCTCCCTAGGAGTCTGGCGGGGCATGTCCCGACAGCGTGGGGCCGCCACGGGCCGCCTGACCCACTGGGGGCTTGTGTGATCTACCTCACACTCTCTGCGCTGAAGAGTTATGGTAAACTTGGTAGCGTTTGCGGGCTTTCGCCGATCGAACGCCGCGGAGATTTCCTGAATGACCAGACGGCGCGAATTTATTGCGGGGGTCGCCGGTGCGGCTGTTTGGCGGGTGGCGGCACGGGCGCAACTGCCCGACCGGATGCGGCGGGTCGGGTGCCTGTACGCATTTGCGGAGAACGATCCGATAGTGCAGGCGCGCGTGGCAGTGCTTCGGGAAGGGCTCGCGCAACTCGGATGGACGGAGCACAATGTTCGAATTGAGGAGCGGTTTGCCGAGGGCCATGCCGATCAAATGCAGGTATACGCGGCCGAGTTGGTGGGTTCGGCACCCGACGTCATCGTCGCCAACTCCACACCCGCCCTTGCGGCGCTAAAACAGGCGACGCGCACTATTCCGATCATCTTCTCCGTCGTCAGCGATCCAGTCGGGCAGGGTTTCGTCGCCAGCTTGGGCCATCCCGGCGGCAACATCACCGGCTTTTCATTCGCCGAGTTTGCGATGCTCGGGAAGTGGCTGGAGACGCTTAAGGAGATCGCCCCCGGCGTCAAGCGGATAGCGCTCGTGTTCAACCCGCAGGTAGCGCCATATTACTCCACCTTCCTGCGCGATTTCGAAGGGGCTGCGGCAACGCTCGCTGCCGAGCTTTCGGCGACGCCGGTGCGTGAGGAGGCGGAGATCGAGGCTGCCGTGTCGGCATTTTCCCGCGAACCCGGCGGTGGTCTGATCGTTGCGCCCGACCCATTCATGAACACACATCGCGCACTCGTGATCGCGCTAGCTGAGCGGCATCGACTTCCTGTGATCTATGGCAACCAGTCTTTCGTCAGGGACGGCGGGTTGATTTCATACGGGCCGGAGACGCTAGATATCGTCCGTCGCTCAACGTCGTATGTAGATCGCATCCTGAGGGGCGGAAGGCCTGGCGAGTTGCCAGTGCAAGCGCCAGCCAAGTATGAGTTGCTGATCAATCTTAAGACCGCAAAGGCACTCGGCCTCACGGTGCCGGTGACCCTGCGCGTGCGCGCCGATGAGGTGATTGAATAGCCCTTTGCCGAACACTCCTCGAGACAAGTGGCGGTGCATCGCGCGCCCGCCCCAGATCGAGCCTTTCGTCGATTGCGCGCCACAGTCGCGTTTGCGAAGCCCGTACACGTTCTCCTGGTCAGGACCGGACATCTTAGCCCCGTTTTTATTCGTTTTGCGCGCCACGCGACTGCGCTAGGCTGCCGCCCGCAGGAGGGAGGCATGCTGTTGCGGCGGCGCGAGCTCATCGCTGGGATCGGAGGCGTGGCGGCGTGGACGTTTCGTGCGCGAGCACAGCAGCAGCCGCCGACGGTAGCATTCGTCACTTCCAGATCGGAGCGTACCTCACGCTTCGCAGCGGATGAGTTCCGCAAAGGCCTCGGGGAAACTGGCTATGTCGAGGACCGAAATGTAACAGTCGAGTACCACTGGCTGGACGGCCAGTTCGATCGGCTGCCGGCGCTGATGGCGGACATCGTCCGCCGTCGCGTTGCCGTCATCGCCACGCCCAGCAATACCCTTGTCACGACCACAGCTAAAGCAGCGACAGCGACGATCCCGATCGTCTTCAGCGTCGGCACAGACCCTGTCAAAACTGGTCTTGTCGCGAGCTTCGCCCGGCCGGGTGGCAATGTCACTGGCATCCATTATATGGCTCTGGAGGTGTCGGCAAAGCGGCTGGCGCTCCTACATGCGCTGGCGCCTAAGGCCACTCGCGTGGCTATTCTTGTTAATCCAGCCGATGGTCCGAGCGCGAATGTTACAGTACGGAGCGTTGAGGACGCTGGCCGCTCCATCGGACTACGGACCCGGGTTCTCAATGCAAGCACGAGCCAAGAGATCGATACCGCCTTTGCGATCCTTGCCGAGGAACGCGCGGGCGACATTCTTTTTGTTGCTGCCGACGGGTTTTTCCAAGGCCGCGGCGAGCAACTGGTCGCCTTGACCGCGCGTGACGAGATTCCTGCGGCTTATCCGGATCGCGCCACCGTGCAAGCCGGAGGGCTGATGAGTTACGGAACCGACGGAGGGGAGATGTTTCGTCACGTCGGCGTCTACACCGGCAACATCCTCAAGGGTGCCAAGCCGGCCGACCTGCCGGTCCAAGAGTCGACGAAATTCGAATTCGTCATCAACCGCAAGACCGCCAAGGCGCTCGGGCTGGAGATTCCTGTGGTGCTGAGGGTATCCGCCGATCTGATTGACTGACAAGTCGTGACCAGGCGTAACGCGGTCACAAAGAAAGCGGACCGACTCTGGGTTGGTTTCCTGCCCTGGATGCGGGCGGCTCGTACCACGAAAAGGTCGGGTGAGTCCATATGCCGGACAAGTCCGGGATCGATGATGTGCCTTGCCGCGACTCCTGCGTGGACGCCGCCGATGAGAATAGGATTGCCGCTGAGACTGAGGTCGTAGCGATCATTAATGTTTGCGTCGTGGGTTTGCGTGGAAGTTTCATATTGGCGCCTCCGAAATGAAATGCGCGGGGTAGGTCGCACCAAAGCGGGTGTACCCACAATTAGCACTAAAATTGGATTTTTAACGCTCGCCCGTGTGGGCACTAACGCGGCCGCTAAACTTGCAGGACTTCAGCACGCCCCGCTGGCAGCTCGGAGGCGAATATACGTCGGCACCCTCGTCCGACAACTAAAAGTACAACTACATCGAGCAATCAGTACAGCACCCCCACCTCAAAAACCTTACGTTAACGCTATGATAAGATCAATACAATCACCAGCAATACACGTTTGCGGTGTGCCAATTTGAGAATTCGCCAAACAGCCGCCTGTCGCCAAGCGGAATCCTTTGCGATCCTTTGCTCGAAAGGTTTCCATGATAGTCGGGAATTGGCCCTCCCCTGCCGACTTGGGCGGCGCACCAAATTCGTCAGCTTATATGAGGCCCTTCCGGTCAAGAGGTTAGAGCGCATTACTGCAATTGCTGGCCTTCCGAATCGCTCTCAGCAATTTTTTCCAGGGTCTGCGTTTTCGTTGACCGTGCCTCTCTGACATAATCATAGTTAATGACTCGTTACCGCCGCCGCATGTATATTACCTTTTGAGACGCAGGTCGAGCGCAGTTATCCCTCTGCCGCAGGCACAAATCACCCGACCGAAGGCGAAGTTACCGAGGACGTGATGCGGCCACACCTGAAAGGGAAGGCGACGCTCGTATGATTCGCCGACGACTTCGTGATGACCTTTGAGACGGTCTGGGCTTCGCCCCCGTGCCGTGGTTGGCAGCGCGCCAGGCGCTCGAAGCCGGCGAGTATCGGCTCTTGCGCGACACATGCGAAACCAGTTGGCAGACGATCTTGAGGGTCAGGGTCGGCTAACGCGCCGTCATTGACGGATGATTGAGTGCTTGGGGCAGCATGAACCACAAGTCGGGGCGCGCACGCCGCTCTCTGCACCACCGCTTTACATCCTTGGTCAAATCAAGCCTTGGTCCTGCTTGACGGGCCGAGTTGCGCGGCGGCCTGAACCGCCACGAGTGCGCTGAGATCGCGGCCGGGCGCGAAGCCGCCATCGCGCATCACCGCCATACCCGCGGTAGGCTCCTGCGAGGGAGATCGGCACATCATCGGGCGAGACCCAGACACGCGATAGAACCAATCCGCCTATTTGTGTTTGCGAGCACATCGATCAGGGCGGGCGGTTTCTATGCTCCTGGCCATCAAAGGCGATCCCCGCCTTCCTTGGCAAACAGGAGACGACCATGACGACCACTGAGATCAAGACGATCCGAGACCGGGCCAACGACAATGTCTGTCAGCGCCATCCTGCTCGCCCCAAGAGGCCAAATTTGAAGGAGAGAAAGTCATGAAAATGAGTTTGCTCGTTCGGCGGTCGTCATTGCGGTGCTGGCTAACGTGGGATCGGCATTGGCCAAGAACCCAGCGCGATTGGGGCCTACAAGGCGGAAGTCGCCAAGGTCGTCCAGTCGTGGGTCGATGCGCGCAACCGAAAACTTAGGGATGAGTTAAAGTCCCTCGGGGTTGAGTATACGGTCAAATCGGAGAAGTCGAGTGCGGTACAGAAAACCGCGGGTAAGCTGGATGAATTGAAAACAGCCCAACAGAAGCTGGTAAATTTAAAGGGGGACTTGGTGAATCTTTGGCGGAAGCATCCATCGCAGCCGTCAAGGGCAAGGTAGGGGCCGACGCCGATATCCGAAAATTCAACGATCAAATTAAAGCTATGGATAAAGAGATAGAAGATAATGACGGAAAAATAAGGACTCAAGAGTCTTTTCTAGACGCGCGGACGAGAGACGATAATAGAGTAGGAGCAGAGCTTGAGAAAACAAAGCAAGAAATCGCGAACACCCGCAAGGAGCTAGCCTCGTCCCTTGCTAAGGATATCAGAAGCATCCAATCGCGGGAAAAGCGTGACCCGAAGCTCAAGGACCCAAAAGCAAACTGGGGTCCGCTCCTTGCCCAATTCATGAAGAATCAGATCGCCACCAAACCGTGGATAATCAATGTCTCCGCGCAAGTAACATGGAGTCAGGGGAATTTTGCAAGCGGCACCCCCCCGGTCGTGACAGTAACCTGCGCAGTGCCGCCGAACGCACCGAATGTTGTGTGGCAGTAGGCGCAGAGCATAGCCATCTTCGTACTCCTTCCTTGCTGATGCGGGCTCGTGCCCAGGCAACTGTTCGGGTATGGAAGAAGCGATCGGAGCTCCAAGCTCATCTGCGGTTTACCATCCAAGACGGTTGCGGGCTTCCGGTCGCAACGGGGGCGGTGTTATGAACCGACCCCCGTCACCCCTCAGTATGCTCCTTCGCGTCATACAAGACGGCGCGAGTTCATTGCGGGGCTCGGCGGGGTGGTGGCGTGGCCGCTAGCGGCGAGGGCGCAGTAGCCTGAACGGATGCGGCGGGTCGGAGCTTGCGGCGCCTCGACATGCTACCGCCGCGCCGATGTGGCCGCCAGCGCCAGCATGGTGCTGGCCAGTATCGATTTCATCCGCAATCCCTCCGGAGGCTCCCCCTATGCTGTCCCCAGATCATGCTAGCCATGGCCATCGCGGTGCGCGGCGCGATACTCCCCCCACGGCGGCTGCAGCGTTACGCCGGCGCGCTTGAGTTCGCGATGGACCATCGCCCAGTCTGGCTGGCTCCGGCCGTCGCTTCTCGATCGGAGCTGCAGACCGATAAAGGAGCGCTCAAGTGCCGCGTCGGTTACTCGGTCGCCAGCGGCCATGCAACGCCCGCCTCTGGCGCTCGCCGGATGCAGTCTCCTGCCGCTGTCGCGCTCAGACCGAGGCTGGCTGTGGTCTTCCGCTTGGATGAACCGTTGGCGCTTAGCCGCAATACATCGCGGATCTTTCGCATGGGTAGTATCTCTTAGGGCATGCCGTCTCCTTTCGAAAGGAGAGCGAGCGATTGCCGATTCGAGCCCTACCCAACGGGCGCCACTGCTAACACTCCAACAGCCTGGTCGCCATCAATTGGAATCACTGGTCGTCTTCAATCGGAGCCGGTGGTCGCCATCACGTGGTGCGCGCACGCCGAAGAGACCATGACGAGCAACCAAGGTCTGTGTTGGGCAGGCGACCGGAGAGGCTTGAAGCGGTGCTCGTTTCCTGGCAGCCTTTGTCCTCCACGGTCACTTCCAGGAGGTTCACATGAACACTCGCCTTTGTGCGGCCATTGGTGCCATAGCTCTTGTGTTTGCGATCGGTTCCGCTTCAGCGTTCGCGTGCGGCGCTGGTCATCATTCGGCTCATAAATCGAGTCTAACGAAGGTCAGCTACGCCGGCACTTCCAACCGGCGTTAAAACCGGCAGAGCCGGTGGTCGCCATCACGTGGTGCGCACACGCCGAAGAGACCATGACGAGCAACCAAGGTCTGTGTTGGGCAGGCGACCGGAGAGGCTTGAAGCGGTGCTTGTTTCCTGGCAGCCTTTGTCCTCCACGGTCACCTCCAGGAGGTTCACATGAACACTCGCCTTTGTGCGGCCATTGGCGCCATAGCTCTTGTGTTTGCGATCGGTTCCGCTTCAGCGTTCGCGTGCGGCGCTGGTCATCATTCGGCTCATAAATCGAGTCTAACGAAGGTCAGCTACGCCGGCACTTCCAACCGGCGTTAAAACCGGCAGCGACCAAGTATCTGCGTCCCGCTCCTGCAGCAGCAGCTCACTACGGTTGGATGGGCACACTCCGAATTGGTACGTTGCAAAGGTCAAGCCCGTGATGGGGCGCGGGACGCGGCGACTCCGAATGGCTTTTGCGAAATGCGGCACTGCCGACCGCCGATTCAAGGGGATAACGCAAAATGAACGAAACAAGGCTTTTTTCATGATAGTAATCAGTGCGCACAAGATTTAAAGAATCCGCACACTGCGAGGAGCGGGTTGGGTCTGCCGGATTCGCGCGGGACTAAGCTTGGGTAGCCGCACGAAGCGAAAGGCGGATCACCGTCGAGACTGTTATCTGAGCACTTGGCCCGGTCTGTTCCGGCCCGTGCTTACGTCCGAAGGTCCACTCGAGCCGCCAGGTCTCCCTGGCGACGCCGGCGGCCATCGTCAATCCACGCGTCATTCGGGCGGTCCGCTCGGGAGCACTAGGCGAGATCGCGATCAGCTTCGTGGAATGGGTCGGGCATCGGGAAACAGAAGACCGTCATCGACTGGGCCGTCATTCGCGACGAGGCCACCGCCAAGGATTTTTCCGCGCAGGTCTTCGAGCCACCACGCGCCGTCGCGGACCGAACCTCGATCAGCGGCGGCATCGATTCTGTCATGGCGCAACTCGCCAGCTCGCCGTTTTACGCCAATCGCCACACCATCGACGTATCCGGTGACGGCATCAAGCACGCCAACCGAGCGGCCATGAATGCCACAGCGCACCCGCTCCCGTGACGCTGGCTGATCAGTTACCGCCAGTGCCAGGCGGATAAAACGTCCGGTGACCGTTGTAGGTATGGAAGCGATGTCGGTAGGTGCGCCGGTAGCCATGCCGGTAGCCATAGGAGCCGTAGGGGTGCGCGAAGCCATAAGCATGGGGGCCGTACCTGTAGCCATAGCCGTGATCCCACGCCGACGCCGGTTCGGTCGCCGCAACTGCAAAGCCCACCGCAACGGCTGCTACCGCCGCGTATTTCGCGAGGTTCATCAACATGGCTCATCTCCTCATGTTTGGCCAAAATGGCAAACGCTACATAATGGGAATGTTTGCAGATGAGAGCCTCTGTTAGGGATTGGCTGGGATGACGATGCAGCAAGGCAAGTCTCATTGAGAGCCCGGTCGTGGCGCTCTCACTGTGACGGCTTGCCCGCCGAATGACTTGTCCGGCTCGCTGCGCGCAATGATCCGCGGACCGTCCCGGTAATCGACGCGCTCATTCGGGTACAGCCGGCGCGCGGTCTCGAAAGCCGCACGGCCGACAAGCAGGTTGTTCGTGCGGGCGACGATTTCCTCGTGACCGCTGGTGCGAACGACCTTGAACTGCAGATAGTCAGACATGGCGCGGTGTCCTCGCTGCTCTGAACAAATAGAGAACATATGTGATCGCGTGTCAAGCGGCCACGGAGACCTTGTCGTGTTTTGGCAAACCCGGCCGCGACATCTACAAGCGACACCAAGCATGTCGTATTAGGATTGACTTTCAAATTAAACGACGAAATCGTGTAACGGTCTACAGCCAAAACGACGGAGGGGGCTTTGAATGACCGTCATTGGCTACGCGCTCGCCTCAGCACCACCGACCAAGACTTGTCGAGCCAAGAGGGCGCTCCGCGGGGTGCGAGGTCATCCGCGCCGAAAAGCGGTCGGGCACCTCGACGCAAGGGCGCGTGGAGTTGTGCACCGTTTTCGACGTCATGCGTAAGGGCGACGTGCTCATGGTAACGCGGATCGACCGCCTCGCCCGGAGCATTGGCGACCTTCAAGACATCGTGCGGGCGATCAAAGCCGAGGGTGCCGCGCTCAAGGCGACAGAGCAGCCGATCGACGCGAGCACCGCGGCCGGCAAATGCTTCCTTGACATGCTGGGCGTGTTCGCGGAGTTCGAGACGAACCTGCGACGCGAGCGGCAGCTAGAAGGATCGCAAAGGCCAAGGCGGAAGGCGTCTATAAGGGCCGGCCAGCCTCGATAGACGAGGGG
>JASHYD010000799.1 GCA_030043175.1 Xanthobacteraceae bacterium
GTGGCCGAACCTGTCCGGCGATGCTTTCGACATAAGCGCTTACGTGAAGGGAGCTACCTCTTTGCAAAAATTTCGGAGGCTTCGGAACAGACTGGGAAAACTGGGCGTTGGTTTAAATTATTAGACGCGCCACCTCTCGAAGCTCTGGCGAGAGCGAAAAGCCTAGACCAGATCGCGAGAGTGGGACTTGGCCGGTCTGGTTGCGGCAAGCCGTTAATTGCTCGATGCCGGGGCGATCAAGGAGGCCCTCGATCACCCGCCAACGATAGCCCACGAGGGGTGACGCTCGCGTGGTGCAGGCTCATGGCCAGATGAATTTGAAAACCTTTGCCACAACATCCCCCAGCGTGAGCAGCATCGCTACCCATACGAAGGCGGAAGCGAAATTGGCGATTTGGAAGTGCCAAATTGGCATTGCGAAGATGCCGGCCACGAGGGGCACCACAGCGCGCAGAGGGCCTGAAAACCGTCCGATGAAAATGGCGAGCAGGCCCCAATTGGCAACGAAGCGTTCGCCACGCGGAAGGAGATTGGGGCGGCGCGAGAGCGGCCAGATATGGGCGGCCGCGGGCCCAAGCTTAGTTCCGATCCAATAGGACAGCCAATCGCCAAGCGCCGCGCCGACGGCGCCCGCAACCCAGACAGACCAGAAGTTGATGCCGCCGTGGGCTATCATGGTGCCGACGGCGACCAAAACGGCCCAGGCTGGGAGCACGAGAGAGATGAACGCGAGCGATTCTCCAAAGGCAAGGGCACCGACGATCGGTGCCGCCCACATTTCGTGGGCCCGCACGAATTCAACAAGGTGCTGGGCGGTGCCGTGAACCTGATTTTCGAGCGACATGGCTTACAGGTGACAGCGAGTGCGTCGCTTGGTTCCTTCCCTCCCGACCGCTCCGATTTTTGAGCTTCAGTGGAAACTCTGAAGTACGCCACGGAGACTCAGAAGCACAATCACCGTCCCGACGAGAAACATCAATGCGCGCTCCGGTAGCCTTCGCGTCATGAAGGCAGCGAACGGGGCCGCGAGAACGCCTCCGGTCACTAGACCGGTAATGATCGGCCACAGCTCCAAGCCGATTGTCGCGACGAAAGTCGCTGTAACCACGCTGGTCACAAAGAACTCTGCGGCGTTTGACGAGCCAATGGCCAGACGTGGCGTCATCCGCCACCCGATCAAGGTCGAAGTCACCATAGCACCCCATCCACCGCCGCCGATCGCATCGAGTAACCCGCTGACAACACCAAGCGGGGCCACGTGTGTCGTTGTCCAGGAAATCGAACGTCTCCGGCTTGCCCTGACCGCGCTCTGCCCGGCGTCCTGCCCGGCGGCACTGCGGTCATTCCTAAATCGACTGATGGCGCGCCAGATGATCACGATACCCACAGCAAGAAGATACAGGCTTACGATTGGTCGAATGACCGATCCAGGCAGCACGGTCGACAGATATGCCCCTGTCGCGCCGCCTACGACACCTGCGAAGGCGAGCGGGCGCAGCAAAGCCACGTCAACATTTCCGAGTCGCCAATGAGCGGTTCCCGAGACTGCAGTGGTGAACACTTCGGCTGTGTGCACGCTGGCACTCGCAATAGGGCGCGCGACACCTAGCCCCATCAGCATAGTTGTCGCGGTGACGCCATAGGCCATGCCAAGGGCGCCATCGATGGCCTGGGCTGCGAATCCGATGCACGCGAAAACGACGACTTCCTCCCACATGAAGCGTGATACCTTGAATGGCGCTCAGCAGTGGGAAAGAGCGGAGGGTCGCATAGGGTTTCGTCTTCATTGGTTGAGACGGACTGGCTATGACCCGCTTACTGTTCCGGGTCGCCAGCCGAGGAAGACCGTCGGACAGACTTTTCAAGCCGCAAAACGCACGTGGCATTTTCAACCCGCAAGGCCAGATTTTCGTAGTGCATTGCGATTTCGCGCATCATCCGGCGGGCGTCCGGATCGAGCATTGTTCTGGCTCGAACGAGCGCTTTCTTGGGCGTTGTCTCGCCACTGGGCGGCCGATAGTAGCTCGGCTTCTATTTCGGGCTCGCTAGGTGCCGACCGGTACGCAGGCCACAGCCCACCCTTTCTCATGAGCTCGCTAGCGAGCCCCGCGACGAGAGCGTCAATCTTGGCGATAAGCGCCTGCGAAAGATCGATTGCTTCGCGCGTTGCTGTCACCCGCTCGGCCGTGCCACGTCGCAAGCGATGCGCTCGTACTGCGTAGTCAGCCAAGTTTATCGCGGCGGCAGCGTTATATGCGTGGATTGTATGCATGACACGCTCCTCAAACTCAGGCGGGAGCGCAACCGCGTCCCTCAGCCGCCGGGAGCAGCTGCTCGTTCTGTAATACCACGATAGGAGAACCCGGAAGGTTTGCGAGTGACTTTTTGTCCAGCTGCGGCGAAAGTGCACCGGTCGAAGCTTTGCGGCACTCGCTGGTAAGCTATCCCCTATGTCCCACGTGCCCGTGCAATGGCCTTGCTGATCTCGGTGAGGCCGAGCACCGAACTCGCGATCGCCGTACAGTACAGCCAGTCGCCGGCGGTCAACCCGGTCGTCGAGAACGCCTCCTGTAGAGACGGGGTATAGACGACCGCGGCGTGCAATAGGAGCGACAAGACGACCGCCGCCCAGAGCCAATGATTGGTGAACAATCCTTCGACCGCGATCCGCTCATCGGAGCGCGAACAAAACGCATTGAACAACTGGAACAAAACGAGCGTGGTAAAGGCCATCGTCTGAGCGTAGCGTATGTTCATGGAGCCTTGTATCAGGCCCTGAGGCAGCGCTCCATCGAGCACGAATAATGTTCCGATAGCCATCACGAGGCCAACGGAGAAAATGCCGGTCCACATGCGCGGCGTGATGACCTGCTCGGCGCGCGGACGCGGCGGTCGGCTCATCGCCCTGGCATCTGGGGGATCGACAGCCAGGGCAAGCGCAGGCGCACCGTCCGTGACCAGATTAATCCAAAGAATCTGCGTGGCTGAGAGTGGAAAAACCAGGCCACCGCCATCCTCCGGGATCAGCCCGATGACACCGGCCAGGACCACCCCAAAAAACATCGTCATCACTTCGCCGATGTTAGATGACAGCAAGAACCGCAGGAACTTACGGATATTGGCAAAGATTGCGCGGCCTTCTTCGACAGCGGCCACGATTGTCGCGAAATTGTCGTCGGCCAGCACCATGTCGGCGGCTTGCTTGGACACGTCGGTGCCGGCAAGGCCCATCGCTATCCCAATGTCAGCCGTCTTCAGTGCTGGAGCGTCGTTGACGCCGTCGCCTGTCATCGCGACCGTCATCCCATCGCGTTGCAACGCCTTGACAACGTGTAGCTTGTGCTCGGGATTGACACGGGCGAAGACCGACACCCCGCGGACTGTGCGGTCTACAATCGTTTCTGGCATCTTGGCGAGTTCGGCGCCGGTAGTGACAAGCCCCTCCGGTGCAATGCCGAGTTGGGCGGCGATCACAGCCGCCGTTTTGGGGTGGTCGCCGGTGATCATAATCGGCCGGATGCCGGCGCCTATTGCGCGTGCGACCGCCTCCTTTGCTTCCTTGCGCGGTGGGTCGATCATGCCGATCAGGCCGACGAAGACGAGGTCACGCTCGATCCCTTCGGCGACTTGGCGCAGTTCGCGGGCTTTCGTAGGGAAACAGCGGAACGCGACTGCCAGCGTGCGCAGCGCCTCCTCGGCGAGTTCCTCATTTAATTTAAGGATGTCCAACCGGCGGTCCGCGGTCAAAGGCTTGAGGTCCCCGCCCACCAATTCATGGCTGCAACGATCAAGCAACACGTCTGGGGCGCCCTTGGTCAGCGCGACAAGCCCGCCTTGTCGCTTCGCATCAGTGTGAATCGTTGTCATGAGCTTGCGCTCGGATGAAAACGGCAACTCCTCCCTGCGGATAAAACGAGTGTCGAGAGCTTCGCCTTTCAGCCCGGCCTTGCGGGCGGCGACGATCAGCGCGCCTTCGGTCGGATCGCCCTCAACCCTCCATCGTCCCTTATGCTCCTGCAAAACCGCATTGTTCGCGCGATCGGCGATGGAGAGCGCCCAGACCAGCTCGGATTGCAGTGCGCCATCGATTGGCCCATCGCCTTCACGCTTCACTTCCCCTTCGGGGGCGTACCCGGTGCCGCTAAATACCACGCGGCCGCTCGCAGTCACGACAAGACGTACCGTCATTTCATTCTTGGTGAGTGTACCCGTCTTATCGGAAGCGATGACATTCGCTGAACCTAGAGTTTCGATCGCCGCAAGATGACGCACTATGGCCTTTCTTTTCGCCATGCGGTGCACGCCCAGCGACAACGCGGCGGTGACGACGGCAGGCAAGCCTTCAGGCACTGCGGCCACCGCAAGGGCGATGCCGAAGATAAGAACTTCGAAGATAGCAGAAAGTCCGCGCACATCCTCGACAAGGAGGATCGTCGCGATCATCGCGACTGCGATGGCGACGACGACAATCGCTAGCACTTTACCGACGCGATCGAGTTGACTCTGCAGCGGGGTAGGTTCCTCTGGTGCCCCTTTCAGCATTCTGGCGATTCGCCCTATTTGGGACTGCATGCCGGTAGCCGTGACTACCGCGCGGCCCCGCCCATAGGTCGCCACCGTGCCGCTGAAGATCATGTTCTGCTGGTCGCCGAGAGTCGCTTCCGCGACGACTGGCGCGACATCCTTTACTACGGGCAAGCTCTCGCCCGTGAGTGCCGCCTCGGCCGTTTGCAGCGCCGTCGACTCGACCATTCGCGCATCGGCCGGGATCGTGTCGCCTTGTTCTACTAGGATGATGTCGCCGGGTACAAGCTCGGCGGCCAATATGGTTTGTCGTGCCCTGTCCCGGATCACCTTTGCCTGGGCAGCCGATAGTTGGCGGAGCGCGGCCAGAGCGTGCTCTGCGCGAGCCTGCTGGATATACCCGATCACCGCGTTGAGCAGTATGATGGCGAAGATTGCGATCGCCTCGTACGGCAGCGCCGTGTCACGTTCATGTAACCACAGACCTGCCGATACGGCAGTCGCCACCATCAGCAGGATCACAAATGTGTCGGCGAACTGGGCGAGAAATTTCCGCCATCGCGAGACCGGCGCCTCCATCGTGAGTTCGTTTGGCCCGTAGCGGCGCAGGCGTTGCCGTGCCTCTCCTACGCTTAGCCCAGATCGATCATCCGTCCCTAGTGCCGACAGAACATCGCCGGTCGTTTGCCGATACGGTTCGATTTCTGTTTGACAGACATCTTCATTCTGCATCAGCAGGATGCTCGCAGTGCGTGTCGCGGCGTGCGCCCGTCGTCCGATGTTTCGCGCGTCCGAAGGAACATGCGCAGCAGATATGAAATGAAAACTGACCACGCCAGGGCCCGGTACCTCATGCGGAGTATCCGCCAGCTCATGGGTAAGCAGCACAGCGCGGCGCTCGGGCTCGATATTCTGCTGATGCTGAGACCGGCCGCTCTTCCGCTGCGGTGAGAGCGAGCCTTTCGTGAGGTAGGCTTACGAGGGAACCGCCGAAAGCCCCTCACTTCAACAACCGGCGACGGCGATCATCCGCCATCAGCAGAGGCGTGGATGGCCGGGGCAAACCCTCAGCCGTCGCGCCCGGTCTCCGTACATTCGTCGCGGCGTCTCGGCGGTTGTCCCTGCGGTCGGGCCAAGGTGGCCGTACCTGGTGCACGCATAAGTGGCCAAGGTCGACCCGGCGGTCTGGTGTCGCGAAGTCTTGCCTATTCGCAGAAGTAAACACATAAAAACCAGCGTAGAAGTTGTGGGGGCGCGAACGATGCAGGTGCACAAAGGAACGGAGACGCTGTCGCTTTTTTACATCGATGTCCCCGCGCTGCGGCCGGGAACCGTCGGGGCCTATTCTTTCGCTTTCTTGTGCGCCGCAATTGCCACCGTACTTGGGGCCGCCATCGATCCGTACGTTGTGGGCGTTCCGTTCGTTACGTTCTCCCCAGCAGTCATAATCGCCGCGCTAATCAGCGGATTGGGTGCCGGCCTTTCTTGTATTGTCCTCAGCGCTGCCTCCGCCTCGTTCTTTCTGCTGCCGCCACGCGGGTCTTTCTTCGTTGAAAGCTCGGCAGACGTCGTGGAATTGTTGGTGTTTATCTTTGAGGCACTTTTCTACGTGATCCTGATTACCGTGCTGCGGTTGACCCTCGAAGGATACCGAAGGCTTAGCCGCAATTTGGAACAGCGCGTTGAACAGCGCACCGTGGCCCTGCGCGAGAGCCAAGAGCGTCTCGGGTCGGTCGTTGCAGAACTCCAGCACCGCACACGAAACCTCATTAGCATTGTGAGCGTGATGGCGGACAGGACACTGAGAGCGAGCAAGACATCTGACGATTTCAGAGCTAGCTTTCAGGACCGTCTTGAAGTTCTAGGCCGCGCACAGGGGCTGCTCTTTCGCACGGAAGGCGGCCGGGTTACCTTCGACGAATTGATCGATACCGAGTTGGCCGCGCAGTCCGCTCATGAGGGAGAAAACGGATCGATTATGCTCGACGGACCGAAAGGCATTCCACTGCGCTCCCGTACAGTTCAATCCCTCGCGATGGCCTTGCACGAGCTCATGACCAATGCGGCCAAATATGGCGCACTCAAGCAACCGAATGGGCGTCTCACCGTACGGTGGCGACTGGAGACCTTGGCAGAAGATGGCAAGCCCTGGCTTCATCTCGATTGGAAGGAAAGCGGCGTGGAGATACCACCCTTGGGTGCCCGGCCCCTAGGCAGCGGCCAAGGAAGAGAGTTGATTGAGCGGGTGCTGCCGTATCAATTTGACGCACGAACGACGTTCGCCGTGGAAGCGGACGGCTT
This sequence comes from Xanthobacteraceae bacterium, assembly GCA_030043175.1. The sequence continues at coordinate 6,826 of JASHYD010000799.1, forward strand.
CCATTGCACTATTTCGCTTCCTGCCCACACAAAATGACGGATCATCCGAGCATGCTTTAGCTGGCACTGCAGCCACAAGCGCGCCCGCGTTGGTCGGCATTGAGCATCATTGTTGCCGCCTGCCGGACAATCGCTCGCCGCCGAACCGCTCGGAGAAAACGTCCGCGTCCTCCGGCTTGGCAAAGCGGAACACCACGTAGTCGGTGTCATCACGGCGCAGGGAGTACGTGAGCGGCGAGACCGACAGGGTATTCGCAAATCTGCGCACGATTGCACCATTCTTGAGGTCACGCACCTTCTCCGCCGACAGGGCCACATGGTGCGGCCACTCACGCTGAGGGTCGGACTGGGCAATCTCGCCATTGCGGCCGTTCATGATTCGCGCACCCTACGCTTTGCGGTCTTCCGCCGTCGCAGAGATCGCGCCGGTGGCTTTCTTCTTGAGAATCATTTTGGTGCAGCTTCGGGAGATCGCCGTCAATACCGGGAGGCGACCTATCATGTTTTTAGGATTCCCCCGTGATATAGGAGTATTGGTGTTTGGTTCTCGCTATCCAATTTCGTCAAAGTGCCTGCGGACGGCTCTGCACCGCTCTGCCGGCACCGATAGAGGTCAGTCCGGGCAAATCCAATTGCGTCAGGGAAATCCAAGAACTCCATGTGCCCGTGGGGTATTTATTATGCCGAGCGTGGCGTAAATGCATTCTGCGGCAAGCGCTCCCACACCCATCACTCCGCGAAGGGGAGCTCGCGCGCAACAATTCGTCTGTTCGGTGCGCTATCGGCCATGCTGTTGCGCATTGAGCCGTTGCAAGCTCGATCAGCGTGTTGCGCTGAGGGGAGTCAGGTGCCGCCTGCGTAGCTCGGCATGGGCGTGCCGTACGATCTGATATCCACCACTGACGCCAAGTGCGGCCATGGTCGTCGCCACGATCAGGTCTGGCCATGCGGTTCCGGTGCCGAATACGCCCGCCGCCGCCGCGAGCACGGCTAGATTGCCGATCGCATCGTTGCGCGAGCAGATCCAGACCGAGCACATGTTCGCGTCGCCCGTCCGGAAGCGGTAGAGCATCAGTGCGACGCCCATGTTGGCGAGTAACGCTAGGACACCGATCACGCCCATCGTCTCCGCCTTGGGCAAAGTGCCGGCATAGGCGTGCCACGCGGTCGAAACAAGCACGGTTGCCCCCAGGAGACCGAGCGACCAGCCCTTCAGGAGGGCAGCCCGTGCCCGCCAGCTTAGCGCCATGCCGGCGACTCCGAGGCTGATCGCACAATTGGCGGCGTCGCCGAGGAAGTCGATCGCATCCGCTTGGAGTGAGGCTGAACCCGCCGCGACACCGGCGGCGACCTCGGTCAGGAACATAGAAGCATTGATTACTAATGCGATCCAGAGCGCCCAGCGCCAGTGCGCGCTGTTAAGCTCCTTCGGGGAAGAACATTGGTCATCGTGGCAGCAGCCGGCCATTTGTCACCCTCGTCGAATCTAATGCCACATCCCATATGCACCCTGTAGTCGCTACAGGGTCAAGAGCATGGCACGGCTGGCAATCGGGAGTCTGGCAAAACGGACGGGCACGAAGGTGGAGACGATCCGTTATTACGAGCGAATCGGCCTTCTCCCGGCCCCGGCGCGCACCGACGGCAACTACCGCTCCTACGACGAAGCTCAATTTGGCCGGCTCAGCTTCATTCGGCGAGCCCGCGATCTTGGGCTTCTCGCTCGATCAGGTTCGTGAGTTGTTAGGGCTCACAGATGAACGGGACCGCTCCTGCGAGGCGGTTGATCAGATCGCGCGGCAACATCTGGCGGAAGTCGAGCGGAAGATCGCGGACCTGACCGCGCTCCGCGACGAGCTCACCGACCTCATCCACCGCTGTCGCCGAGGCACGATCGCCGAGTGTCGGATCATCGAGACCCTCGCCCCGGCATTTTGAGCTCCCCCGTTGGTGAGCTCAAAGCATGGGCGGCGCCTCAACCGCGGGAAGAACTGAGCCAAGTGGGTGCGGCAGCGGCAAGGGCAGCGCCGGCCCTCGGCAAGCAACGTCGGCGACCAAGGCTCGAGCACCTTTTTCACGCCGCCCCCATCGTTGTGCAGTTCGGGAGCACGTCGCCGATCTCCAAGCTCCGCGCCGCGGACGACGAACGACGACAGGCCAAGCGCAACAGCCTCGCCGACAAGCTATCGTGTCGACGATCAAGCCTGCCGAAACCGAACTGTGCTGACCGGGAAAGTACAACGCGGACGGCACGGTCGAGGAGGTCCCACGACGGAACCTTCCGTTCCAATTCATCGAGACGATCAACGACAGTCGGGCGAGGAGGCGAAGAACTCTCGTTTTCGCGCGCACTGTCCGCGAGCGAAGCATTTTGGTGCCTCAGGGCAGCCGATCGCGTTGGGCGTAGCCGGGTCGGCAGCTTATCGCCCCGTAGCTGGCGCAGTGGCAGAGGTCGTTGTGGGAAGGAAAATCTTGTGCGGCGCCTTCATCCCGAAAAGCTTTGAATCGCGGTTATTCTTCCAGCGGTTGATTCGGTGCCGGATGGGATCGTTCAAGGTCGTGCCGAACCGTTGGATGAGTGGGCTCGGATTCGCCCCCTCAACACCGCTGTGTCGCTGTGGCACCATGGTGGTCATCGAAGCTTTCGAATGCACCCTCAATCGCGCGTCGTTCGCCGATACCTCATGACCGTCATCAACCACTCACATCAAATCTCAACCGGCCTTGCGCGATCATGCGAACACGACCGCTTTGGCACCTGCAATGTAACCTCGGGTTTCAAGGCCCATTTTGTTACGTTT
>JASHYD010000800.1 GCA_030043175.1 Xanthobacteraceae bacterium
ACCCCCTACATTGCCCAGATCAGCAACGTCGATTGCGTCTTCAACGGCTTTGCCGGGTCGAACCCGGTGAAGTTCATGCGCGCCTATGCGGACCTTGGACTGGCGGGCAAAATCCCGCTGCTCGCGGGCTGGACCGCCATGGATGACGCATTGTTGCGCAGCCTCGGGGAGGAGGCGGTCGGCGTGGTATCGGCGCATTGGTATTCGGCGGATTTTGATTCACCGAGCAACAAGCGTCTCGTGGCCGCGTTGGACCGGGACTACAAGGTCAATCCCGGTGGTTACGCAGCCGGCATGTACATCGCCGGCCAATGCGTCGAGGCAGCGATTGCGAAGCTTGACGGCAAGTCCGACGATCGCCGCGCCTTCGCCGAAGCTCTTCATCAGATCTCGCTAACCGACACGCCGCGCGGGCCGGTGAAGTTCGACCACCTCGGCAATGTCGTCGGCGACGTTTTCATCCGCAGATGCGAGCGCAAGAACCGGCAACTCGTCAACACCGTGATCAAGCGCTACCCGAACGTCAGCCAGTTCTGGACCTATGACGAGAAGGCATTCCTGGCTGATCCGGTCTATGCGCGCGACTATCCGCCGGCTCGGTATTTGGAGTGATCCCGCGCCGTCGGGCATCTTGCAATGCTTACCCATCCTGAAGAGCGCCACAACTTTGCGGCGCGTCTTAAAAGGATGGCCGCTTGCTCGAACCGTTCTTGGCATTCATCCTTCGAGACGCGCGCACTCCCAGCCGCTCAAGAGCGCGCCTCCAGGATGAGGTCGGAATTTTTTCACGCGCCTTAACCTAAAGACCGAAAAGCTCACGCATGACCCTCTGGCTCACCCTGGCGGTGAACAGCGTTGCCTTCGGGGGCTTGCTTTTCCTTTTGTCAGCCGGATTTTCCTTGATTTTCGGGCTGATGCGTATCCCCAACCTGATGCACGGCTCGTTTTTCATGCTGGGGGCCTATTTCGGCGTGACGCTCCTTGCGGTCGGCGCCGATTTCTGGGGTGCGGCGATTGCGAGCGGGGCTGCCACGGCGTTGATCGGCGGTATCATCGAGCGGTTATTGTTGCGACGCCTGGCCGGCCAGGAACTCGCGCAGGTGCTCTTGACGCTTGGGCTCTCCTTCATCGTCTCCGACCTCTGCCTGATGATCTGGACAGGCGATCCCTGGCAGCCTCCGGCGCCGGCGGAGCTTCGCGGGGTGGTGCGCGCCGGGGGGATTATCTTTCCGCTGTACCGGCTCGCCGTCGTCGTGATCGCTGTCGTGGTCGCGGCGGCGCTGTGGGTGATGGTCGATTGGACCCGGCTCGGCGCCATGATCCGGGCCGGAGTCGATGACGCCCCAATGGCCAGGGCGGTCGGGATCAGGGTATCCCGGCTGTTCACACTGGTGTTTGCGCTCGGCGCCGCACTCGCGGCGTTCGCGGGCGTGGTCGGCGCGCCAATCCTTTCGGTCTATCCGGGCCTTGACGCTGACATGCTGCCGCTCGCCTTGATCGTCGTGATACTTGGCGGCAGCGGCAGTTTGCTGGGCGCGCTCCTCGGCAGCTTCCTCATCGCGTTTCTCTACAACTTCGGGCAGGCGCGGTTTCCGGACCTTGCCTATGTGATCCTGTTCCTGCCGATGCTGCTTGTCCTGGTGCTGCGGCCGCAGGGGCTGTTCGGCAAGGGTGGGCCATGAAGGCAAGATTGCCGGCCGGCGCCACGTTCGGGGTTGTGCTCCTCGCACTCGCGACGGCGCCGCTCTGGGTCGGCAATTCTTATTACGTCGATGTGGCAAGTCAGATTTTGCTGTTTGCGGTGTTTGCCCTCGCGCTCAACGTGCTGGTGGGTTATGCCGGCTTGGTATCGCTTGGACATGCTGGGCTGTTCGCAGTGTCCGGCTACGCCGCTGGATTGATGTTGCAGGCAGGGTTCGGGCACGCGGCCGCCGTTGCCGGCGCTCTGTCTGCGACCGTCGTAACCTCGGCAGTGTTCGCTGTGTTGGCGTTGCGCTCGAGCGGGATCGGATTCCTGATGATCACGCTCGCGCTCGGCCAGATCTTGTGGGGGATCGCATATCGCTGGGTCGATTTGACGAACGGCGACAACGGCATCAGCATAGCGGCGCGGCCGGCGCCGTTGGGCATCAGCCTTGCGGGAGCGTCGTCATTCTATCACGCGACCCTCGTGGTCTTCCTCCTCGCGCTCGCCGCCATGGCGGCGTTCGATCGTTCGCCGTTCGGGGCGAGCCTGCGCGGAACCCGCGATCAGGCGCGGCGCATGGCGGCGCTCGGCTACAATGTCTGGCTGATCCGCTTTCTGGCGTTTCTCTTTTCCGGCTTCTGGTGCGGCGTCGCCGGGCTGCTCTATGTCTACAACAAGCAGTTTATCAGTCCCCAAGTGTCGGCGCTGCAAGCCTCGGCCGAGGTATTGCTGATGGTGATCTCCGGCGGCACTGCAACCTTGCTCGGGCCAGTCGCGGGCGCTGCCATCGTGGTCATCATGAAGTACGTGGTGAGTGCCTATGTGGTACGCTGGAACCTGGTGCTTGGCGTCATTTTCGTCGCCATCATCAGCTTCATGCCGGAGGGACTGGTGCCCGGCTCGGTCCGGATTTGGCGCTTTGCGATGCGGCGCCGGGTGGTGCCTGGCCGGCGTGCGGAGGAGGGAAAAGGCTCGCGCAAGCCGGCTTCCCGAGCGTCACCATGACAGCGCTCACCGTTACCGGTTTGACGAAATCATTCGGCGGCCTTTGCGTCACCAAAGGCGTCAACCTCGCGGTCGAGGCGGGCGAGCGGCGTCTCATCATCGGACCAAACGGCGCCGGCAAGACCACGCTGTTCAATCTGATCACCGGAGAGCTCGCGCCGGATGCAGGCTCGATCACCCTGTTTGGCCAGGATATCACCCGCACCCCCTGCCGGCGCCGCGCCCATCTCGGCTTGGCGCGCACCTATCAGATTATCACGCTGTTCCCCCGCGACACGATCCTGCGCAATGTGGTGCTGGCCTTGCTCGGCCTGTCCAGATTGCGGTGGAATCCGCTGGTCGACCTCAAGCGCCAGCATCATCTCGCGGCCCGCGCCGGCGAGGCCCTCGCTCTGGTTGGGCTCGACCACGTCGCCCATCGGCCGCTGGCGGAGACGTCCTATGGCGAGCGCCGGCGGGTCGAAATTGCCATGGCGATGGCGCAGAACCCGAAGGTTCTGCTTCTCGATGAGCCGTTTGCCGGCCTTTCGATCGACGAGCGCCGCGATGTCCGGCAATTGTTCGCCGCGATCCCGGGCGATGTAACGATCGTCATGATTGAGCACAACATGGACGTCGCCCTGGACCTCGCCGACCGCATCACGCTGCTGCATTTCGGCGAGGTGATCGTCCAGGGCACGCGCGCCGAGGTGGTCGCCGATCCGCGCACCAGAGAGGTGTATCTTGGTGAATGACGCGCTTCGGCTCTGCAGCGTGGACGCCTTCTATGGCGATAGCCACGTGCTTCAGAACGTGTCGTTCGCGCTGGGCGAGGGCCGTCTTCTTGGCCTGCTCGGCCGCAACGGGGCCGGCAAAACGACCTGCATGAACGTGACGATGGGACTGTTGCCGCCGCGCTCCGGGGCAGTCGAACTGTTCGGCGTTCCGGTGACACGCCTCGCCCCGGAGGATATCGCGGCGCGCGGTGCCGCCTTAGTGCCGCAAGGCCGCCGCATCTTCAAGAGTCTTACGGTGCGCGAAAACCTCATCGTCGCCGCGCGGCGGGCATCAACGCACAGCCCGCCGAACCGAAGGGCTGACTGGACGCTCGATACCGTGTTCGGCATGTTCCCGCGCCTCGGCGAGCGCCGCCACCAGATGGCCGTGCACCTTTCCGGCGGCGAGCAGCAGATGCTGGCAATCGGCCGTGCTCTCATGGCCAATCCGCGCCTTCTGCTGATGGACGAGCCCTCCGAAGGGCTCGCCCCGCAGATCGTCATCGAAGTGATGGCGACCATCCGCAAGCTCAAGGAGAGCGGTCTCTCGATCGTGCTTGTGGAGCAGAATCCCAAGCTGGTTTTCGAGATCGCCGACGACATCGTGATCCTCAACAGCGGCCAGGTCGCGGTCGCGGCCTCGGCGACGGCACTGCGCGAGCAACTTATCGATTTGCGCCAGCACTTGGGGGTGTTCTGAAGAGAGACACAGGGTTCCAGCAACGATTTGACATAAAGGAAGGCGGCGATGGCATTAAAAATGGCGGAGGCCTGACGCCTGTCGCGCCAGGCCTCCTCACGCATCAGCCGGCCTGTAAGCCGGGTTCTGTGTGGCGCCGGGCCTAGCCCGGCGCGTGACGGCCATTCCTCTGGAACGCCAGTTGCCCGGCGCTTCGAGCAACCTACCCGAACGGCGGGATCCGGACATCGATCCTGGAACACAACCGCCGCTTGCGCGACGCCTTGGCTCCACGCCGTCCCTATTCGGTTTTGCTCCCGGTGGGGTTTGCCGTGCCGCTTGCGTTGCCGCAAGCGCGGTGCGCTCTTACCGCACCGTTTCACCCTTGCCGCGGCGCCCCC
>JASHYD010000801.1 GCA_030043175.1 Xanthobacteraceae bacterium
CGCAAAATCTCCTTGTACGGCGTGAAAATCGAGGCCGATTGTGCCGCCTGATAATCCTCTACATCATTTGGGAATCACACCCCCGTGGAAGGCGAGGACGTGAGCTAGATCCGGCTATGGCGGAGCAGGAATTCCAACAGCTGTTGACGCTTTTTCTTGAGATCAAGCATCGCCACCTCGCGAGCGCGGATTAGATCCCGCACCGCCTCGTGCACGCGATCCGGCACCCAGATCGCGCGCAGTTCCCCAGCGCGCAGCAACTTGACCAAGGTTACGGAATCCCGGCGGTTGGTCTTGACCCGATCGCCAGAGCACTTCGGAATCAGCGTCGGCGCAATGACATCGCAGACGTGGCCCAGATCGGTCAATTGTCGATGCAGCCCATACCCCGTCGGTCCAGCCTCGTAGCAAAAATGTAGACGCTCATACTGACGACTTAGCTTTGCCACCAACTTGCTGACGGCGTCAGGCGAATTATCGATCTCACCCAGATAGCGCACTTCGCCATCGCGACCGTCGTCGGCGATGGCCACCGCATGCTTCTCTTTGGCACTATCAAAAGCGACAAAGCTTATTTTTACCCATGGTACGCCCTCTATGCATTGAGGCTCGGCTCGGCCTGTCCGAGCAACCCTCGTCCAATTTTGCATACGCAAGGCGGACCGCCTGATTCGCCGGTTCAGCTATAGTTAACGAAATTCCGGTTTGGGGACCGCCTCGCGTGACCCGCCAATACTGACGGGCTCGAGGAACGGACATAACGTCTAGGAGGGTCAGGAGCATCACCGCTGCGCACCTCTCCTCCCGTTCGTCGCTGCAAAATTCAGATCACAGTCATTGCGACAATGTATACCAGAGACATGTTGCCGGACACGGTTGATGCGGTCGATCAGCTCCAACCATTTCTTCCGTGCCAAGAGAGGATGATGTAGATTCCAACCCTTGATCGAAAGCACGCAAGGCCCCGGCCTGGCTGGCCGCACAATGAATGGCAATGAGGTAGGGAGGTCATGATGACGATGATGAATAGGCGCGAATTTCTAGGCGGCGCGGCTGCCGGAGCTACGATGCTCGCCTACGCCCGGAACGCGCGAGCCGCAACCTATGATCTAATCATCAAGGGGGGCCGAGTAATCGATCCCTCACTTTCGCTCGACGCCGTCCGCGACGTGGCGATCATTGCGGGCAAGATCGCGGCGGTCGAAGCCAACATCACGGGCGATGCCGCAGAAACGATCGACGCGCGCGGCAAAATCGTCGCTCCGGGCTTGATCGACATCCACACCCATGCCGGCCGCAGCAAGGAAGGGCCGCCGCTGGCTCTGCAAGACGGTGTCACCGGATGGGTTGATGCCGGATCGGGGGGCGCGGACAATATCAATGAAATTGCGAGTGTCGCGAGGGGAGCGCCCCAGATCGGTCGCGTCCTCGTCAATATCGCGCGGACCGGCGTCGCCCCCGGCGGTGAACTGATGGACATTACCCGCGCCCGCGTAGATTTGGCGCGTGGAGCCATTGCCCGCAACCGCGATGTCGTGGTCGGCGTCAAGGCGCGATTGTCGGAAAACGTTGCCGGCAGCAACGATCTCGAAGCACTGCGCCGTGCGCAGGAGGCAGCTGCACCCTTCAATTTGCCAGTAATGATCCACGTTGGGCAGAACTACTCGCCGATGCGCGCGATCCTCTCGCTGCTCAAGCGTGGGGATATTGTCACCCACATGTATGCGCCACCACCCAATAGCATCCTCGATGACCAGGGGCGCCTGTTTCCGGACGTAACGGCGGCCCGTCGTCGCGGCGTGCTGTTCGACTTTGGCAATGGAGGGGGTGGTCATTTTAATTGGGATATGGTGGAGCGTGCGACGAGACAGGGTTTCTGGCCCGATACCCTGTCCACCGATTGGAATGCAATGTCACGTAGCAACCCAGGCGTCGTGGATTTCCCGAACGTCATGTCGAAGTTCCTGATGTTCGGTATGCCGCTGAGCCAAGTGATCGCCTGCGCGACCGTCAATGCGGCGCGCGTATTCGACGCCTTCAACGACCGCGGCACGCTCAATATCGGTGCGGCGGCCGATGTCGCGATACTGGAACAGCGCAACGGTACGTTCGAATTCTTGGATAACTATAACAACAAGCGCACCGGTACGCAGAGGCTCTTCCCGGTGGCGACCGTGCTGGGCGGCAAGCAGACGCCAGCGCGCGCTTAACTGCGAAGGGAGCCGCCGCAAGCATTGCAAGAAAGAGGTCGGCACCGCCTGGCGGGCGGTGCCACTATGCCTTGCACGACAGCATCAAATTGTCGGCTGCCAATCTGATGCCTACTGCGCAATTCCGGCGATGTCAAATGGCACACAGGACATCTCGCGTGAGAACCATCAAAAACCTGATAGTGGCAGGAACTCCGCAGTTACCAGGCGTTTCTTGTATCGATCGCCTGGATTGGCGAATGACGAAATTCAGGCAACGGACAAAGAGCAGTTGCGAAAATCCACTATCAGTGCCCCAATTTGGCTGACGAATGCAGCATGGCGATTGAGTCAAACGAGTCCTCCAAGTGCGTTGGTTGTCAGGCAAATTTCGCTCCGTTGTAATCCAGGCTAGATGAAGCTAAAGCCGCATTCAGAGCCAGATACGAGGGAATGAAAGCGGCTGGCGTGAGACCGTTCGCATAACCAAGGCTAAGGTCCGGAAATCGTGAGCTTGCTGTGACTCACGGGATACGTCGACACGAGCGCTTTACATTGCAGGTAATACCAGATCAGCAATAGCCATCCGGGGCCATTGGATGATCGAGAACGGGTTTCATTGGGTGATGGATCTGATGTTCCGTGACGATGAATGCCGCGTCCGCACCGATAACGCGACCGCGAACTTCACCACGATCAAGCACATGGCCCTGAATCTGATCCGACTAAAATCGTCCGGCAAGAAAGGTTCCTTGCGCGTCCGCCGCAAGGTCGCCACTTGGGATGACGACTGGCTCGTCGTCCCTGGCCATCTACCAAGCTAAGAACAGACGGGGAACGAAATCAAGTGGTCGCTGCGGGTCTACCTTACCCGCGCCCGTGTCGCACTGGGACCAGTTTGTGACGCAGACCGGTTTCGGTCTCACGCTTCGCCCGACGCTGCGCCGATGGTTCAAGCGGCTTGGCGCCTGATCTTTGCTCGAGAGGCGTCCGGCCCCTCCGGACTTTGAGTGGTGGCGCTGGCGGCTTCTTGCCGGGCGTGCCGTTGGAGTGCTTGGACACGGGAGATCGTCACCTCGGAGCCCCACCCCACGCGGCTCGTAGAGCTTACCAATCCCACGCATAAATCCAACGCCAACCGCACCGGCGATGTTCCGGCAGTCTACAGGCCCTGGCGTCTATGCCGAGAGACGATGCACCGCGCTACGCAGCCGAATTTGATCGGAGACAGTGGGATAGCGAGAAGGCGAACTGATCGCCCTCACGGTGCTGTATGGCGATCCGCAAGTGATAGCGCTGATAGCCGCGGCTTCGGCACGACCATCAACCGCTGCCTAAAACCTGTTTTGGTCCGTAGTACCTTCTATAGCCCCCGCGCTGACGCGATCGAGGGGCACAGCGGTTAAGGGCCACGATCAGACCTCTCCGCGGAGTAAGGGCCTCCTGGTGCGGCAAGGCGTCTCAGCGAACCACGAGACAGCGAATGCAAGTTGGCGACTGGAATCGTGGGGCAGCCGATACGTGGTCGAACGATTTCGTGCGAACGCGCCATTTACCTTCCGGCTGAGTCGGAAAGAGTACATATATCGTAAGAAAAACCGTGTTGGCGCGCGACAGCGCCGCGGACTCGAGTTTACAAACTCGAAGGTATTTGCCGTTTATAAATGCGTGTCTTTCAATCTATTTTTATTTTGATTCGGAGGACAAGCCATGACAAAGGACATCATACACTCGAGTCGTGATTTTAGCGGCGACGCATCATTCGCGCGCAGGCAAATATTGAAATTGACCTGCGCATTGAGTGCCGCCGTGGCTAGCGCTACCCTTAGCTCCTGCAATTGGGCCGACGCCCAAAATCCTGATCACCCAGCTCATGTTGACCACGAGGGACAGGCCACGACGGAGCCAACGACAAATCAGGATTTGTTTGATGCAGCCGAATTGTGTGTGAATCGCGGGAAAAATCAGGATTTGCTTGATGCGGCCCTATTGTGTGTTAATCGCGGTGAGGCATGTATCGACCACTGCGCCAAACAATTGGGCGCAGGTGATACATCCATGAAGGATTGTATGGACAGCGTGTCCACGATGCTTCCGATGTGTACGGCTGTTGCAAGATTTGCCGCCTTTGATGCACCTCGCCTCAAAGAAGTGGTGAAATTATGTGTTGACGTTTGCACCGATTGCGAGAAGGAGTGCCGCAAGCACGAGCAGCATCATGCGCAATGTAAGAACTGCGCTGAGTCTTGTGCTGCTTTCATCAGAGACGGCAAGAAGATGATCGGTGCGTACTTGCCATTTTTTCTCCAGGGAGCGACAGGGGTATTCTCGTAGGGCGAGGAGCGGTTGTAGGGTCGGCGGTCTAGGCCAGGGCGACCCCCCGTTGATTTTCGCGTGCGCGCCTTCGCCCAATTCCGGGCCGGCCGCTAGGCGTAGTACCATGTACAAAACTGATCGCAGGAGGCAGCAATGAGACCATCGCTCCGGGTGTTGTCAGCATCCTTGCTCGCCGCGACAATGGGAATGAGTATCCTTGGCGGACCAGACGAAGCCGTCGCCTTCAGCGCGCAGGCCAACGAACGAGGGGTAGTGATACTGGTCGGGGCAAGTGGACACGACACTGTTGGCGGACTGATGCCGTTACCGCTTTGGCCGCCGGTCCGGTTGCACAAGGAACAGTGCCCGCGAAATCATCGTGGACGCGTCGCCTGCACTGATCGAGTGGTCTCGTCAATGAGGCGCTAGGGCAGTAGCCCGCCGCTGGAGCGCTCGGCGGGTGTGGTCTAGCCCCTTTGTAGTGGCAGGACCCCTCACAACGACGACGCCGCGATGAAACTCATGATCCGGCCAGTTTAAATTCTATTGCCAGCGCATCAATGGTGATGGGCGTCGTGTGCGGACGTGGCGGCGGAACTGGCACCGATGGCCTCGACCGCGAAATCCACATCGACGTCGCCCGCCTTCTCGAACTTCAGGGTTGCCTTGAACGGCTTGCCGCGTTGGATGGGCCGTTTGAGGTCCGTCATCATAATGTGGAATGAGCCGGGCTTAAGCTCGACTGTTTCGCCCGGCTTTATCTCCAGTCCCGACGCAAGTGGCCGCATCTTCATGATGCCCATTGTCCATGGTCATCTCATGAACCATGACCCGCCCGCGACAGGCGTTCCGCCGCTGACGAGCCGGTCCGGCTCGGTGCCGGTATTCTTGATCGTCATGTAGCCGACGGCGACCTTCGCCCTTTTTGGGACTGCGCGCGACCATGGACTCTCGATCTCGAGTGCGCCCACCTTGTAATTAGCGGCGCCGGCTGGAGCGCCCGACAAGGCCGATGTGGCAACGGCGCTAGCGACGAGGATGCCGAACCTCTTCATGGTACCATCTCCTATGCATGGGCCTCCAGGGCGGCGTTCACGCGCCCCGATGCGGTCGCAGATCTGACGGCATTCAGCGGCAAACCTTCACCCACGTGCAGATCTTCTTGAAGCTCTCCCAGTGGCATTGCTGTTCCATCCGGCAGACCTTGCCGTTGGTGTCCGAGGCACTCGCATTCTTGCCGGAAACAGTCTGCGCGTTCGCGCACGATGCGCAGCCCAGGATGGCGGCGACTGTGACGAGGGAAAAACGCGTCATGATTCGATCTCCTTTGAACGGCGACGACCTCGCAGTTCCGTTGTGGCTCTTTATGGGCAGGCCGACAATGGCACGCCGAATGAAGCTTTGTGGGTTCCTTCGCGGAAGCACCCATCAGTCCAGGTACCGCGGAAGCTTTCTCCGCCCCGAATAAGGGTCCCGGCTCCGTTTGGCTTGCCACTACGGAACTCGCCCTCGTAGCGCACGCCCTGCAAGATAAGCACACCGTGGCCCTGGGGCTCGCCATCGACCAGCTCGCCATCGTAGCGGCCCGATGGCCAGACCTGGGTGCCGTAGCCGATCTGGCGACTGGCGCGCCACTCGCCCTCATCGCTTTCGAACGGCAAGTTGTTCTTGAACCACTGCGCGGCACCGCGCCCGTGTGCGAAGCCGTTGGGGCAAGCGCAAGACCATCGGATCGTCTCATTGGGCTGCGGATGCGGGTTCCACACTTGACAGCCCGCGCTTGTGTCCGCGATCCAGTCGCCTGCCTGAATCGGAGTCGTAGCGACGCCAGCCAGGAGGCCCACGAGAATTGCTGCTCTCTTCAAACCTGTGATTGTCATCTCAACTCCTTAAAGCACTCAGTGCGGCAGCAGCGGAATGACGACGTCGTGCAAGAGCTTGTTCGGCGTCGCGATGA
>JASHYD010000802.1 GCA_030043175.1 Xanthobacteraceae bacterium
ACTGACGTTGACGCATCGCGAGCGGTTCATGGGCGACGTGCTGAGTTTCATTGCTGCGTAGAGCGAAGGTGCGGATCGGGGTGGGCAGCAACACCACGGGATGTCTGCTCACCCGAAATGCGGAGAGCCGAGAAGCCCGAACGTCGTTGGCTTCCGATGCCCGCTCCGGGTCATGAGCTGCCGTCGCGCCTCCGTTGGCATCACGACCGGTGTACCCCAGATTGCTGACGATCTTTGTCGCGTCGCGCAACTTGGCCCCTTTGGGCCACATCCGGAAGTCGGCACGACAAGCGGCCAAATCGCACGGGATATTGGCCAATTTTGTGCCAGACAGAGACGCCCTCATTCCGTGATACAGAAGCGACCCCCGATCGAAAGGAAGCGCCACCGATGATCCTGACGCTGGCCGTTTCCGGGTATCGCTCCATCCGCGACTTGGGTCCTTCCGCTCGAACGCCTGAACGTAATCACCGGCGGCAATGGCGCCGGGAAGTCGAGCCTTTACCGCGCGCTTGGACTCCTGGCGGACGTCGCGCAGGGACGGGCGATCGCTGCGCTGGCTCAGGAGGGCGGTTTGCAATCGACGCTGTGGGCGGGGCCGGAAATCGTTTCAAAAGCGGTGAAACGCGGGCAGGCGCCTGTGCAGCCGCTCGTGCGAAAAAAAAGCGTGGCGCTCAAGCTTGGTTGCGCCAGCGAGGATTACGGTTATGCCATCGACCTCGGCCTGCCGGTCATGAGAGATCAGTACCAATACCAGAAACCTTCACTCTTCAACCGCGATCCCGAGATCAAGGCGGAGGCGGTGTGGGCCGGACCGATGTTGCGGCGTTCGAACACCGTTGCCTCGCGCACCAACCAGGTCGTCCAGGTTCTTGGGCAGGACGGCAAGAAAGCCATCCAGGTTTACGATCTCCCTCCCTATGATAGCATGATGACCCACGCCGCCGATGCGACGTCCGGGCGCGAGCTTCTCGTGCTGCGCGAGCGCATGCGGTCGTGGCGGTTCTACGATTACTTCCGCACCGACCGCGAGTCACCGGCGCGGATCTCACGCGTTGGCACGCGCACGTTCGCCCTGGCGGGCGACGGCGCCGATCTAGCCGCCGCGCTGCAAACGATCATTGAAAACGACGATGAGGCTTTGAACGCCGCGATCGATGACGCCTTTGCGGGCTCCTCCATCACAATCGAAGAAACCCGCGGCATCTTCGAGCTATACATGCATCAACACGGACTCTTGCGGCCGCTCTCCGTGTCTGAGCTTTCCGATGGCACGCTGCGTTATCTGCTGCTCGCCGCCGCGCTGATGACACCGCGTCCGCCGCCGCTTGTCGTGTTGAATGAGCCTGAGACAAGCCTGCACCCTGATCTCATGGCGCCGCTGAGCCGGCTGATCGCCAAGGCGTCGCAACAGAGCCAGTTCATCGTGGTGACGCACGCCAGCGAACTGGTTGATCTCCTGCGCGACGCTGGCGGTGGTGTATATGAGCTCGTCAAAGAAGCCGGCGAAACCGTCGTCAGGGATGCGTCGCCACAGACCTGGGCGTGGCCGTCGCGGTGATGCCTCGCCGCCAAGGCGATCAACCACCGCCTGAAGCCGCGCAATTGGTGACGCGATCGAGGACTCACAGCGGCTCAGGGCCACAAGCACTCATGTACCGAGCTCACCACGGCAGCGGCGTCTCGTCATTGCAGCGGTAGATGCGCTTCTCCTTGATGAGCCAGCGACCGTCGAACTTCACGCAGAAATCGTCATAGTAGCCCATGGCGTTGAGCGTCCTGGTGTCGGCGGAGGCAAGCCCCTGCACCACTTTCCAATAGGAGCGCACCGTAACCCCGTCCGCGGTGCCCTCGAACGCTATATGCTGCACCCAGTGCTGACGGCCGCGCCGTCCTGGTTGGGCGAAGGTCTCGCTCGCCCAGCGCCGCACGGGAATACGCTCTCCGGTCGCCGGCTGCACGATGCCATCTGGGGTGAATGCTGCGACCACGCGCTCGACACTGCCCGAGTCGTTGGCCCACACGTAGCTCCGCAGCACATCCTGGATGCGAAAGCGATCGTCCACGCTGACTTCGGTCGTCATTGCAGGCGTCTGGGCGGCAGCCGAGACCGGCCCCGTCGTTGCAGCCGCTGCGCCCGCAACTCCAATCCGCATGAAAAAATTGCGGCGCGAAACGTTACCGCGGACGCCGTCTTCATTGGTGGTTTCGTTGGGCATCGTTGCCTCCTTGCACCGGGTATGGTCTGGTTCGCTGACGGAGTTCGCAGATCGGGGCGCCACAGAATGATATCGCCCTCGGGGATGCGTGGGAAGGGCATTGGGTTCGCTGATCGGGCGGTGGCATCCTCGTGAGCCCATGCACAGGCCGGCGAGCTCCACTCGGGAGGTCGAGACCGAACCGGCGCCGATCTGCTACGGCAGCGACTTTCTGGGTGTGGACACGGATTCGGAGCAGACGGTCCGGTGGCTGATTGCGCTCATGGTGCTGTGATCCGCCCGCTCGTCGCATTGCCCGCGCGGCTTCGTCCGCGATCAACTGCCGTCCAAAACCGTCTAAAACCCCACATTGGTCCGCAGTACCTTCGAGAGCTGTCGCGCCCAGGCGATCGATGATCATAGCGGCTGTGGGCCCGATTCGGAAGCGAGGCGAGCTATCGGCTTTCCGCGTCTTGTCTGCTCAGCTACCCCCGCGTCGACCCTTCGCGGATTTTTGAGGGTGGATAGTCTCTCCCCGAGCTAACATGTCAACATATTGCGCGATGCGCTTGCTTCGCGTTTCTCGCCGCTTGGCATCGTTGACGCGATAGATCATCGCGTAGCGGTTCGCGCGATCCAATGTCTCAAAGAAGCGCGCGGCTTTGGCGTTTCTCGCCAACGCCGCCAGGAGATCGGAGGGAACCTCTGCTTTCCCCTGCGACTGGTAGGCGGCGTCCCATCGCCCATCGGCCTTGGCCTGTTCTATCTGCCCCAGACCGGCCGCTTTCAGGCGACCCTCGCGCGCCAGACGTTCGGCCGTCCCACGGTTTTTGGCTGACCAACGGCTGCCGGATCGACGGGGCGTCATACGGATGAGGAAGTGGTGCTCGTCGAACTTCGCGAGTTGGCCGTCGATCCATCCGCAGCAAAGCGCCGCTTCGATGGCCTCATCCTTACGGATCGTGGTTTCGCGAGCACCTATTTTGGAGAGCTTGAGCCAAAAGCCGTTCGACTCTGCAGGTTCACGGAGCATGTACGCTTCAATGGCAGCAACTTCGTTGAAGGATAGGATTGGCGTCTTTAATTCTGTCATACGGTCTACCCCGCCTCCGTCAGGCTACAATCGACAAGGCTTGTGCCGCTTGTAAAAACGCGCATCCTCGAGTCTACAACGGCCAGGGCTCACGCCGATTCACGCGCTTGAAGTCCCGCGTGAAATGAGCTTGATCGAAGTAACCGAGTTCCTGCGCCAACGCGGACAGGTTCACATCGGAGCCGACACCGAGTCACGCCAGCGCATCCTGAAGGCGGAAGCATCGAATCAACCATTTCGGCGAAACGCCGAGCGCGCGCTGGCAAATATCTTGGACGAAACGGACCGAGAGTTTAAGCGCGTGGGCGAGCCGCGATACGGAGACAATCTCTCGATCATTTTCGGCGAGCTCGACAATCTCGCGCGACTTCAATGAAATGGCGTCGTGGTTGGGGGCATGCGCAAGCAGGTAGCTTTCGTTCTCGCGTGCGATTGCTTCCGGATCTTCGCTCATCCGACAAAGCAGCGGGCCGGCCAGCAAATCCGCGGCGGGCGCAGATTTGTCACGAATCAGGGACGGCCGCTCGACTCCGAAGGCGCGAAGGGCGCCGGGCTGTAATTTTGCCCCGAAGGCGCTGCCGACTCCTTCAAGCCGCTGAATTGCCGCGCGGGTCACAACCCCAAGAATGTCCGCGGTTCCTCGATCCGGAACCAGGTTCGCGCTCGGGTACGGCAAGATCGGCTGTAGCCGATGTGCCCCGGCTGGGACGCGCCATTGGGCCGACCTGATGCGCTGAACGAAGGGCGCGAGCGCTGCGGACGGTTCGAACCAGCGTAGCACCCGTTCGTCCGGACGAATGTCGGATTTGAACAGGCCTCGAACAAGCGGGGCGACTTCGCACTCGACCGGCATCCATTCAACCTTTCACCCGCAGTCCGACGCTGCGGGTTTTTACAAGAAGCCCAAACCCATGCTGTGTAACCTATTCGCAAAGGCGCAAGAGCGAAAGGAGCGAAGAGTGATCTTATACTACAGCCCCCAGACACGCGCGTTTCCACTATTGGGGACCCTTGAGGAGTTGGCAGTAGAGTATGAACTGAAGATCGTTAATCTGAAGCAGGCCGAGCAAAAGGAGGACGAGTACCGGCGGCTTATTCCAATGATGAAGGTGCCGGCCCTTACGGACGGCGACGTCGTGGTCACGGAGACCGGCGCAATCCTTCACTATCTAGCGGAGGAAAATTCGCCACCGTGCTTGCTCCCGCAACTGGGCGACGCCGCGCGTGCGAGGTGCATTCGCTGGCTCTTCTTCGTCGGCTCGAACTTTGAGCCCGCTATGGGCGAGCGGTTCAACGGTTGGACGCCAAACCCTTACTACAATGGGTGCTTGGACTTCGACAGGGTGCGGGATGTAATCGCCGAAGCTTTGACCGAAGGATCCTGGCTTCTCGGCGAATGCTTCACGGTCGCCGACATATACCTCGCGTCGGACTTAAGAATTGCGTGCGAGGGCAAGCTGATCCCTGCTGACCGGGAGCCCTTCGCCGGCTACCTCGGTCGTGTCGGGAACCGGCCTGCATTTGTTAGAGCGACCAAGATCGACACGGACGCGGCAGAACGCAAAGCTGCAAAAGGCGGTGCCGTCCATCAGCGCGCGCCTCGGAATGCGTGAGCGGTTGGCGCGACACGATCTGCGCGCGGCGTGGTACAGTTGATCGGCATTTTGAATGACGAACCAAGCAGGGTCGGCAAGGTCGACGCATGGAATTGGACGAAGGCAGCCGTTCTTCACCATTGCGCTTAAGACGGCTGATCAGCAGGTTGGATTTGTCTATCGGAGATGCTCGTGGCGCGTCCAGGTCTGCTTCGGTCACTTCCACACTAAATCGGAGGCTTTCTCATGCCCATCATCTGTTGGTCTTATCCTCCTACAGCAGCTGACGTTCTAGCGCCCTCGACAGGCAAGGTCGGCGCGTGAGGCTCGGTCACCTTTTCACGCCAG
>JASHYD010000079.1 GCA_030043175.1 Xanthobacteraceae bacterium
AAGCGGAGGTCAAGTATCTTGACGGAGATTTTCGGGTCATGCGTCCGGGCGCATACGTGCGTTGCGCAGTGACCGGAGTCCCGATCCCGCTTGAGGAATTGAAATATTGGAGCGTGGAGCGCCAGGAGGCATATGCTAGTCCGCGGGCGGTGCTGCAGCGGCTTTATCCTGCGCGCTTTGACTAGCCTCCACCCCGCGGCGGCGGGTCGCAGCGCGCAACATCGCTTCCACGGCCGGCGCCTCCCTGAATCTGAGCGTCACCGGCAGCGCCGCTGATCGCCCGATCAAGTCGGTCGCAGCCGGGTCTCGGCTCAGCCGTGCCAAGTCTTTTTCGGTGGTGACGGGCGTCAAACCACTGCGCTGTGCGCAGGCCAGGAGCGCCGACATTTCGGCAACCCCATACCGGTGATGATCGGGGAACCGCCTGCGGACGATGGCAGGAATACCGTGGGCTTCCAGCGTAGCGAAGAACTTGTCGGGATCTGCAATCCCCGCGAAGGCCAGAACCGGCTTGCCGGCAAGCGCGGCGACGGCGTCACGAGCCGGGCGCAAGTCACCGTGAACGACCGGCACCCCGCGCCTTCGCGCGGTGTCTATGGCGTATTGCGCTGCGCGACCCGCCGAGCCCACCACAAGAACCACATCGACGTGGTCGAACTGGGCCTCGAGGGGTGCGCGCAACGGTCCCGCTGGAAAGGGGCGCCCGTTGCCGATACCGCGACGCCCATCGACCACCGCGATGGCGAGGTCCTTGTTGAGCGAGGGGTTCTGAAGTCCGTCATCCATGATGATCGTATCGGCCCCTCCTTCCACGGCTAGCTTCGCGCCCGCCAGGCGGTCGCGCGCCACGATCGTCGGCGCGACGCGGGCGAGCAGCAAAGGCTCGTCGCCGACGTCTCCTTGCACCGCCCCCCCACCTTGCCCGACCAATGCGGCCAGGCCAAGCGCGGTTGCGCTGCTGGCGGGCGCGGGACGGTAAATAGGGCCCCCGCCGCCCGCAAAGGCCGGGACAAGCTGATCGATGCGGAGCGGACCGGCGACGCGCCCGCCATAGCCGCGCGACAGAAAGAACGGGTGATGGCCCGACGCCAACAGAAGCCGGGCAAGCGCGATGGCGGTGGGGGTCTTGCCGGCGCCGCCCAATGTGAAATTGCCGACGCAGATGACCGGGACCGGCGCCTGCCAGCCCTGCCGCGCCATGTTTCGTGCGGCGATTGCCCCGTAGCCGGCGCCGATCGGCGCCAGCAAGGTCGCGGCCGTACTGTGCTCGGTCCACCAGAAGGCGGGGTCACGCATGGGCGCTGTGACTTTCACTTCGCAATTGCATGAAATAAGGCTCGAGTGCCGACACCGTCAGATCGAGGGCGCCGCCGTTTGTGTCGACATAGAGCCTCGCCCGTTCCACAACTCCCTCTCGCACGGCCTCGTCTTTGATCCAGGCGCTGATTTGCGTTGTCAAGTCACAGGCGTCGGTGATGAGCGCCGCCGCGCCCGCGCGGTCAAGCTCTTCATAGATTTCGTCGAAATTGGACACATGCGGACCATGCAGGATCGCGCCACCAAACCTGATCGCCTCGATCGGATTTTGGCCGCCATGACGAACGAGCGAGCCGCCCATGAATACGACGGGAGCGAGTTTATAGATCAGTCCTAATTCGCCAAGCGTATCGAATATGTAGATATCGACTTCGCCCGTCGGACAGTCCCCGCGCGAACGCAGCGCCGGCTGTAGACCGGCGAGGGTGATCATGTCCGCAATGGCAGCGCCGCGCTGCGGATGCCGCGGCGCGATGATGGTGAGGAGATCCGGACATGCGACCTTGAGGCGGCCATGCATATCGGCGACCACGCTTTCCTCGCCCGGATGCGTGGAAGCCGCGGCCACGACCGGTCGTCCCCTCGTCGCCTCGGCCAAAGCGGCGAACTTGCTGGCATCGACTGGCAGGGCCGGAGCATCGAATTTGAGATTGCCGCTTACGCTGATGCGGGCGGCACCTAGCGCGCCGAAGCGCTTGGCATCGCTCACCGAGCGCACCAGGCACTGGTCAAACCGCTGCAGAAGCGTTTCGACTGTCTTCGGAAAATACCGCCAACGGCGATAGGAACGCTCCGACATGCGTCCGTTGACGAGAAGCATCGGGATGTGGCGTGCGGACGCACTTAGCATGAGATTGGGCCACAGCTCGGATTCGACGAACAAGGCGAGGTCGGGGCGCCAATAGTCGAGGAACCGGGCAATGAAAGACGGCACGTCTAGCGGGATAAACTGATGAAGGGCGCCGGGGGGCAACCGTTTTGCCGCCAGTTCGGCCGAGGTCACCGTGCCGGTCGTCATCAATGCCGTGAAGCCGCGCTCACGAATCCGCTCGACCAGCGGAAGGACGGCGACGAATTCGCCGACGCTTGCCCCATGCAACCACACCAGCGGGCCGGGCGGGCGCCGGGCGCTCGGCTGGCCGCGGCGCTCCGCAATGCGATCCGCGTTCTCCTTTCCGCGCGTCAGCCGCCGTTCGAGCAGCCATGGCGCCAGCGCGGTCGCGACCTCGGATGCGATCCGGTAGGCGGAGAGGGTCAGCGGCATGGATTCAGCCAGCAGCGGCATGATCAGCTTTGCGATCGACAACCTCATAAGCGCGGTCAGTGGCTTGGCTGAGCCGCTTCTCCACCATAGCTCGACATTGTTCCAGCGTGGCGTGGTCGGCGTCCGGCGGCACCATTACGGGATCGCTGGACACGATGGCGACACGTCCAAACGGCAAGTTGATGGTAGAATGGTCCCAATTTTTCAGCACGACGCGTCTGCTGGAAGCGATCGCGACTGGATAGATCGGCCGTCCGGAAAGCTGCGCCAATTTGATGACACCCAGCCCGGCGACGCGCGCGACCTTCGGAATGTCGGCGGTCAGCGCCATATTGTATCCCTCTGCCAGAGCGTCCAGCATGGCCTTGAAGGCGCCGACGCCACCCTTCAAGTCAAAGCGGCGGCCATGGTCTCCCGAACCTCGAACCGTGCCAATGCCCAGCCGCTCTGCCGCATAGGCATTGATCTCGCCATCGCGGTGGCGCGAAATCAAGACCTTGACCCGATGTCCATGGCTGAGAAACGGCGCCATGAAATGCTGACCGTGCCACATAGCGATGATCACCGGCTGTTGAGGCTCCACCGTGTCGTAGATATCGGCGGGTTCGATGGTGAGCTGGTTCGTGAGCCATACCAGCCGCAGATACTCGGCCGCCAAGGAGCCGAAGAATCGCTGCACCGCTGGCGACCGCGCGATTCGTCGTGAGGACAGCATGTGAGGTCCGAGCTTCAAAGTCCGTCTGGCGGAGCAGTTTGCGGATCGATCAGACGATGCAGATGCACAATGAAATAGCGCATCTGCGCGTTGTCTACGGTCTGCTGCGCCTTCGCGCGCCACGCCGCATAGGCGGTGGCGTAATTCGGATAAAGGCCGACAATGTCGACCTCGTCGAGATCCTTGAATTCGACCCCGCCGATATCGACGAGTTCGCCGCCGAGCACGAGATGCAGCAACTGGGTTTTGCCGCTCATCGAGGGTTCCTTCGATCGCCCGCCGGCTTCCGCTCGTCAACGTAGCAGGTCAGGGTGATTGCGGAGCAGGACCGCCAGAGTCTGGTGGCGCACAAGCCCGGCCGCGATGAGGTCATCGTGGACGGTCGAGATGCGGTTATAGGCAAGCTTGGTTCCGCCGACCGTGGTCAGCGCGCCGCCGGCTTCGTGCACCAAAAGATCGGCAGCGGCAAGATCCCAATCGCGGCTGGTGCGGCCCGCGAAGGCCGCATCGAGTGTGCCGTCGGCGACGCGGGCGAGCCGCAACGCCAACGACTGGATCCTGGGCAAAACCGCCAAGGCCGGGGCCACCGTGGCGAGGCGGTCGAGAAATCCCCTCGGGCCAGCGATCCGGGCTCCCGCGATCATGTCACCGGGAGTGGCCTTGATCGGCGTCCCGTTGCGGGTCGCACCGGCCCCGGCGACGGCCAGGAAAAGCTCCTCGCTCACCGGCGCGTAGAGCCCGGCGACGACCGGGCGGCTGCCTTCGACTAACGCGACCGAAATCGTCCAATCGGGGCGACCGGCGAGGAAAGAACGCGTCCCATCGATCGGGTCGACGATCCAGAGCCGCGACGCCGCGAGCCGCGCCAGATCGTCCTCGCTTTCCTCCGATAGCCAGCCCGCCTCGGGCACGAGCGCGGCCAACCGCTCCTTAAGCAGTTGATTGACCGCGATGTCGACTTCCGACACCGGCGAATTGTGTTCTTTGACCCAGGTCTTGATAGGGTTGCCTAAGGCCGCGCGCGCGAGGGCGCCGGCTTCACGCACCACCGATGCGAGCGCTTTGGCAAGTGGCAACAGGTTGTCATTCCCCGTTTCGATCAGACTATGCCCTCCTCTCAAGGAGCGCGACATCCTTGTCAATCATACCCTCGACCATACCCCTCGACGCGCCACTGACGCTGCCTGCTGAGGAGCGCCGGTTGTGCCCGCGCCGCCGGTGGTATTGTATTCCAGTTGGGGCAAAAGCCCAACATTCTGTCCATTTGGTGAATGGAAGGCGGTTTTTCGCCGCACCACAGGCTATACCAAGCCGCCGTTATTTCGACCGCTTTGACCGATTACTGGAGGGGTAGTGCAGGCAAAACCATAATTCGCGTTCGGCATTCGTTCTCTCGTTCTGCCAACCAGCCTCCGCGGTGATTTGTTTGTCGCGGGGGGCGTCTGTCGCGGATTAAGCTTTGCCGCGAACTGAGCTTGCTGCGAAGTCGGAGGGCCGATTTTGGCGCGCCTAGCAGTCGTTTCCAATCGTGTTTCGGTTCCCGCCGGGGACGGCGCCAAGCGTGCCGGCGGGCTTGAGGTGGCGCTGCGGCCGGCGCTGCAGCACAACGGTGGCGTTTGGCTCGGATGGAGCGGCAAGATCGGGACGCGAGAGAAGCTGCGGATGCGCTCGATCAAGCACAAGAACGTCGAATACGTGGTTACCGACCTCACCAAACACGATTATCAGGAATACTATAACGGTTTCGCCAATCGGGTGCTGTGGCCGATTCTGCATTATCGGCTGGATCTCGCCGAGTTTGCGCGGCGTGATCTCAGCGGATATTTCCGCGTCAACGATCATTTCGCGACCGAACTCGAGAAGGTCATCAAGGATGACGATCTCGTCTGGGTACATGACTACCACCTGATCCCGATCGCCGACGCATTGCGGCGGCGAGGCCATTCCAACCGGATCGGATTTTACCTGCATGTTCCGTTCCCACCTCCCGAGGTGATGACCTCGCTGCCAAACCACGAGCAGCTGATCCCGCTGCTCATGCAATATGACGTTGTGGGATTTCAGACCGAGGGCGATGCCGGCAATTTCGTCCGCTATCTGATCTCGGAGTGCAATCAAACACGGGAAATGCGCGTATTGGAGATCGCCGGCAACCAGACCGCTCTGAGTTTGAACGGGCGGCAAACGCGGATCGGAAATTTTCCGGTCGGTATCGAGCCGCGCACATTTCAGCGGCTGGCGCGCCGCAATATGCGGTCTCCGCTGGTGAAGGAGATGGTGGCGAGTCTTGGCGGCCGTCTCCTGGTGATCGGGGTCGATCGCCTCGACTATTCCAAGGGACTGATCCAGCGTCTCGACGCGTTCGATCACTTCCTTGCGAATCACCGCGAATGGGTCGGCAAGGTCACCTACCTGCAGATCACCCCGAAAAACCGCTCCGAAATTCCGGAATACGCCGAGTTGGAAGAGGCCCTGGGGTCCGCGGCGGGACGCATCAACGGCAAATATGGCGAGGTGTCATGGACGCCCATCCGCTACGTGAACCGGGTCTATGGACGCTCCGCGCTGGCGGGACTCTATCGCACGGCGCGCGTCGGCCTGGTGACGCCTTTGCGGGACGGCATGAACCTCGTCGCAAAAGAATACGTCGCGGCGCAGAATCCGGAGGATCCGGGGGTCCTCATCCTGTCTCGCTTCGCCGGCGCCGCCATCGAATTTCGCCGCGCCCTGCTGGTCAACCCCTATGACCCTGAGTCGGTCGCCGGAGCGATCGCGCAAGCTTTAGCGATGCCGATCGAGGAGAGGCGCGCGCGCCACCAGGCACTGCTTGCGGCCATCCTCGACCACGACGTCGATCGATGGCAACGCGAATTCCTCGCCGCACTGCGGGGCGACGACGAGGTCATGGGTGCGTTTCCGGTTCGCGGGGCGCCAGCAGGTGCGCGGCGCGAGAAGCCGGAAATCGCCTATGCGGGCCCATCTCCGGGCCCATCTGCGGGCTCGCCGCCGGTGCGTTTGAATGCTGTGCGCAAAAACCGAAGCCGCCTGCACCATCAGGGGATTGTGAAAAAGCCTCGGTATAAGGCGTTCGATGCCTAATCGCCTCGTAGCTCGCTTCTCATCTGACCGCACGCCTCGCAACGCACAGAGCCTCAGCACTCTTTATGGCCTCAGATAACAGCGCTTGAGGGTCTTTCGCGAGCGTTCTATTCGATCGGCGAGCGATTTCCCCGATAATCCAGAGAGGCCTTTCGAAAGCGCCACCGGAAGCTTTGGAATCAATCTCCTCGGTGCCGTACCTTCGGCCACGGGGGGATGAATCCGAACCGGTCAAACTGCGTGCAAACCCGCAGCCCGCGCTACATCGTGTCGTCGGCTGGTTCCTCAGTCGGTTCGTCGATCGGCTCGTGGTGAATGCCGTCCGATGCTTTGTGATGATTTGCAAGCGTCAGCCAACCATACCCCATCCCCATCAGGATGGTCCTCACCTCGGCATGGGCCTCGGACTCTGCGAGACGGAAACAACCGTTTGCCTCTTGTGTGAAGTCCAAATGCTCCGCCACCGCATCC
>JASHYD010000803.1 GCA_030043175.1 Xanthobacteraceae bacterium
GACGCGATGCCGGGCAGCGCCGGCCGCGATTTGACGCGGCCATCGCCTAGAGTAACGCCGCCTGATGGTTTCACAAGCCGTGAAATGGCCGCCGCGATCGTAAGGAGCTCGCGGCGGTCGCCTGCGCGCACGCCGCGTCCGCGATGTCGGACCCAGGCCGCCCCAACAGATGTTCATGCAAAATCGCAGGCGGTAGCAGCCTTGGCGATAGACGAGCGAGGCGGGCACCTCGCATCATAGTGCCATGGCGACTTTATGGCGTCCACGACTCTTGAGGCCCCCGCAACGGCTCCTCACGAAAATGACGCTCCTAATCGATTGAAGGAACTCGTCGTCTACATCGAACGTCGCGAGCCGTGCTTTCCTTTCGATGTTGCCGGAAGGCGATTTAGCTAACACCACACTCGCGCTTTGGCGCAAGCCATCGGCGACCCACCGGCACCCAGCGGACCTGCCGGCGCCACAAGACACCGGCGCTGCCACTGATTGTAAACTTGACTCGCTGGTCCTTCCGAAGACCACACTTGGCGGGTGCGCGTCGGTATGCTGATCCGCTTCGACGTGAGAGCCTCGAAAATAAGCCGCAGAGCATCGGCTCAAGTCAAGTTTAGTGCAAACACGCTTGAAGCCATTGCGACGGATTTTCGATCAGTTGCCTCACTCACCTCCGCTCGGACGAAACTCATGGTCCGACCATGACGGACAACCCGAGCATCCGCAAGCAAATCACAGGAGGACGCAGTCGTTAAAAAGTGCGTCGTTTGATCAACTGTGACGATCGGCAAGAATCTCTTCATCGCGGCAGCCACTGCGAATGACATTGCGGCATCAGCGAATGACATTATCGCTTAACCACTGTATACCACCATAGCGGCAGGCGCGCTCGGAAAACGCCATTCGCATGAGAACTCCGGGTCGCCACATCAATCGGCTCTTCAATGTCAGCAGCCTCAAGGCTCAAGTCTAAATCAAGAACCCATGGTGCAATGAGTCGAGGCAGCATTTCCCTAGCCGTATCCAGACGAAACTCCGGACCACTTAAGTTCATCCTTCGCTCCATGGTACGATCGATGGCGCGCGACAATGGAGGTTGCAGCGAGGAACTGACGGGAGTGCCGCGCAACAGTGCTGCTGCACTCCTCGCCGTATCCCAGCGGAGCGACGGGCGCCAAGCTGAGATCGACCGTCAGTAGCCGGGCAGCGGCGATCCAGCCTGCGCGTAAGCGCATGCTAGCATGAATGTGCCGATTGCTGATTGCTAGCGTGCGGTCGTGGCGCGTTTTTTGCGCGCCTGGATTCCTTCCAGGATTCGCCATGGCACTATGATGCGGGTGCCCGCCTCGCTCGTCGATCGCCAAGGCTGCTACCGCCTGCGATTTTGCATGAACATCTGTTGGGGCGGCCTGGGTCCGACATCGCGGACGCGGCGTGCGCGCAGGCGACCGCCGCGAGCTCCTTAAGATCGCGGCGGCCATTTCACGGCTTGTGAAACCATCAGGCGGCGTTACTCTAGGCGATGGCCGCGTCAAATCGCGGCTGGCGCTGCCCGGCATCGCGTCATCGGCTCCAAGCCTCTATGCGGGTAAGCGCGTCCATCAGGCGCGCGCGCCTGGGTCGAACTTACGGCTTTCAGCACCCTTGCCGAATTCGGACCACAACCAGCGACAGAACAGTTTGACCTCGGGCTTTTGAAAATCAGTATGTGCCGTGACCAGCCAGTAGGCGCTGCCGCTCGGAATCGCGCGGCTTGCCAGTGGAACGAGTTGACCGCTCTCGATGTCGTCGTCAACCAGCGGCGACCGGCCGAGCACGACGCCGAGACTGCGCTTGGCAGCCTCCAAGGCCATTTGCATAGTGTCGACGCGTAAGCCCGCGTCGATCGCGGATGGGGCTTGGATGCCGCTTTCCCGAAACCAGTGATCCCAGTCTTCCGACACCACCGTTACGTGAATGAGTGGCGCGCTCGACAGCAGAGCTGCGTCGGACGAGGTCTCCAATTTCTTTTTCAAGGACGGGCTGCAGAGCGGGATCAACGTCTCCTCGGCCAGCAACGCCCCGTGCTCCGCTGGCTTCTTCATTGAAGTGAAGCGAATCGCGATATCGAATTCATCTAGGGTCAGGTCAACCAAACGCTGAGAGGTATCCACGGTCATGCGGATATCGGGGAATTGGGCCACAAAGTTGCCAAGGCGGGGCAACAAGATCTTCAGCGCGAATGTCGGTGCGCAGCTGATCGCAAGCTTCCCGGTCGCCTTGCGGCCAGGGAGCTGATCGGTCGCCTTGGCAATCACGCCAAGCGCCTGATTGATCAAGGGTGCATAGGTCTCTCCGGCGACGGTTAGTCGCAAACGCCGTGCCTGCCGGTGGAACAGCTCGACGCCAAGCCAGTTCTCCAAAGTCTGGACACCATGACTGACGGCGCTGGCGGTGAGGTTCAATTCGTCGGCCGCCCTGCGGAAGCTGTTGTGACGCGCAGCGGCTTCGAATACGCGAAGTGAACTCAGGGGCGGAAGCCGAAAGGCCATGTCAAATCCGATCAGTGCAGCGCAAAGGCACTATAAGGCCGCCCCCGGCAGGCGGCCAACGGGGAGGCCGACGCAAAGCCGCCGTACCGCATAGGTGATTGGGGAGGTGTAGTTCAGCCGGGCTGCAGCCCAGCACGGTCGATAGCGTCTCTGGTGGTCGGCGCAGCCAGAAACTCGACCAGCGCGCGGGCGCCGTCCGGCTCCTCTGCGGCGGCGGCTATCCGGCAGGAGATGACGGTCGTGTGCTGTATCTCGGCCGGCCGCGGGCCTATCACATTGATGCCATCAACATGCAGGAGCTCGCTCATCTGCTGGAAACCAATCTCGACCTTGCCGCTGGCGATGATCGGCCCGACGGTCGCGCCGAGCGGTACTTGGCGGGACTTCGCCTTGATATCGCGGGCAATACCCATGCTCAGAGAGCGGCGGGATAGGCACCGCTCTGGCCGGTCGAGTAGCCAACCGACTTGGTGGCGAGCAGCACGCGCTTGAGTGCTTCGGCTGAGCCGATGTCCGGCCGTTGCGCCCCTCGTTGCACGGCGAGTCCGATACCGGTGCGAGCGATAGCGACCCGGCTGCCGGTTTCGACCCTCCCAGCGGGATGAAATCATCGATGGTGCTGTTGCGGCGATGATCAGGTCGAAGCTTTCTCCGGCTGATATCCGTTTGATGATGTCCACAGTTCCGGCCCAGCTGGTCTCCACCTTCCGGCCGCTTGCACACTCGAACTGGGGGAAGCTCAAGATAGGCTTCGCGGGTCGCCAATGACGAAAGCACCTTGATCTCGGCAGAAGGTGTCATGTGATGAGGCGATCCACACGGCGCAGGGAACATCAGCCGAAACAGGCCACGAAGCCCGCCTGGATGGTCTCGAAGAAGAGCGCTTCACCATAACAGACCCAAAGCCAGGCGGGGACCGCAAGGGCCACCGCGAGTGCGGCCGCGGCCGGGATGACCGGCCACGACCTTGGCTGTGGCATGGCGGCTTCGCCTATCTAACGCGCCAGGCCGTTGCCATAGCCGGGCGTGAAATCGGCTTCTCGATGATCGGCAGGTTGATCAGGGCCGAGGCGACTCCCAACGCGATCGACAGCCACCAGACCGGATCATAGGAACCGAAGCGGTCGAACAGGATGCCACCAAGCCAGGCGCCGAGAAAACCGCCGACCTGGTGGCTAAGGAAGCGAACCCCGCAAGGGTCGCCAGCCACTTGGTGCCGAACATCACCGCGATGATACCGTTGGTCGGCGGCACCACCGAAAGCCACACGAGCCCCATTACCACGCCGAACGCGATGCAGCTGAACGGCGTCACCGGGAAGGAAATGAAGCCAAGGATGGCGAGCGCGCGGACCAGGTAGTTGAATGAGAGGAGATACCGCTTCGGCACATAGTCGCACAGCCAACCGTAGGTGAGCGAGCCGATGATGTTGCATAAGCCGATGGTCGCGAGCGTCCAGCCGCCGACGGCGGCCGACAGACCGCGATCGACCAAATACGCCGGCAGATGCACGGTGATGAACGCAAGCTGGAATCCGCAGGTAAAGAAGCCCAACACCAGCATGACATACGAACGTTGCGCGAAAGCTTCGGAGAGCGCCTGCCCAAGCGACTGTGGCGCGGTCTCCTTGCCGGGGGAGCCATCGCCCTTCGGGGCTGCCAGGACCGTGGACAACGGCAGGACAGCGAGCATGCTCACGGCGAACATCGTGAGCGTTTGCTGCCAGCCGTACTGGTCAATGAGCATTACCGAGAGCGGCGAGTACAGAAATTGCCCGAAAGAGGCCGCCGCGGTGCCAAAGCCGAAGCCGATCGAACGCCATTCCGGGGGCAGGAGCTTGCCGAAGGTTGCCACGATCATCATGAACGAGGTGCCGGACAGGCCGAAACCGATCAGCGCGCCCGCAGAAATGTCGAGCACAGGTGCGCTGGTCGCGTGCGACATCAACGCGAGGCCGAGGGCGAACATCAGTCCGCCGGCGCATAATACCCGCACCGGGCCGAAGCGGTCGGCGATCATGCCGGCGAGCGGCTGGCCGACGCCCCACAGAAGGTTCTGGAGCGCGAGCGCGAGGGCGAAGACATCACGGCTCCAATTGTTGGCGTTCGACATCGGCGTCAGGAAGAAACCGAGCGACGACCGCGGACCGAACGACAACAGCGAGATCAGGCAGCCGATTCCGATGATCACCACGGGTGTGCGCCAACCGCCGACGGCGGCAACTGCACTGCCTGACGGCGACGATGTGAGGCGGCGAGCGATGGTCGTCATGTTGGACTCCGCGACAAGGCTGCAAAAAGGGAATGCAACCTAAGGCGCGCGCCCGGCGCCGCCCAAACGAGAAATTCTAAGCTGGCGGATACTTTCGCTCATGTCCCCTGCGCCGCTGGGGCCCGGGCAAAGCTGTACATTTCGTCGGCACCGGAAACGCGCCGCTTGGCACCTCGGCCGCATAAGCTTCGACCGCTTGGGCAATGAGGTCGCGCACCTGGTCGTAGCGGCGCACTTCGGCGTCCAGTCGAACGTGCCGATCATGTCGTCGGCCACGAGGATTTGCCCGTCGCAACCCGGTGAGGCGCCGATGCCGACGGTCGGGATGCTTCGGGTGATCTCCTCCGCCAGCTCGCCCGAAACCCCTTCAACGACCACCGCGAACGCGCCGGCCTGATTGACCGCGCGCGCTTCGGCGAGCACGTCTTCCCGCGCCTCGGTGAAGCGGCTCTTGGCTTTGAGGCGGTCGTCGAGGTTGGCAGCTTGGGGACGTAGAAAATGCCGCGGCGAACCAGGAACGCAATGGTTTCGGCTACAACCGCCGGCGGCCTTGAGCTTGATGGCGTGGCAGCTCGTCTCGCGCATGACGCGGACCGCCGATGCATGGCCTGTTGCGGGGTGCCCGCATAGCTCGCAAAGGTCAGATCGGTGACCACCATTGCACGGCTCGATCTGCGCATCACCGCGCAGCCATGCAACACCATCATGTCGAGAGTCACCCCCACGGTTGTCGGCAGGCAACCACCATGCCCAGCGAATCCTCGGCCTGCATCAGGTCGACAAACGGATCGAGGAGCGTTGCCATGGGCGCGCTGTGCGCTGTCAGGCCGACGATTTTCTTTTTGCCCTCGCGGGCTCCGATCAGCGGTGCCGCCAGCCGCGGTGATTTGGGTCGAGACACGCCGATACTGATTCCGTCGATGAATCGCGCCGACAGGCTGCGATGCACGCCCTGCCCGCACAAATGAAATCAACTCATGTTGAATGAGCCCGAATTCATCCACACGGCCGATCCAAAGCGGCGCTCATTCTGCGGTGAGAAACATTCGTTTGAACGCCGGCGGAAGCACGCACACTTCCTGGTGCATGCCGCGTCACAGCTAGGCCGGCCTCACAGTTGCGACGGACAAGGAATGATGGACGCGCGTGCTGGTTTTGCGGTTCGGCCACTTCACCTGAATGTGGGTGAATTGCTCGAAGTCAGCGATTGCAAAGGCTTAGCGGTGAGGTGCCTTGAGGGTTGTGTGTGGATAACCCAATCCGATGACCAGCGTGACATCGTGCTGGGGGCCGGCGAGGGCTTCGTGCTTGACGTGCCCGGCGTTGCCCTCGTTTGCGCGGCCGCGACCCCCGCGGCATTCGCAATTGAAGCACCGCAGCTGCACCTCTTCGCGCCGTACACAATGCCGCAGGCAATCTGCCGGCATGCTCCGCGGGCCTGTGACCTCCGGAAGGGCGCAGGCGATGAATCGATATACTCTAATGACCTTCATCACGATTCTCGCGAAGACGATTCGTAACGGAGTTCGATGAGAGAGATCATGCAAATGCAAGCACTGGAGTCCCCCGGACACGTGCGTGACCGAGCCAACGAGACGGTCTGCAGATTCTCGCCAGCGATATCGGGGCTACCCGGTGTAACGGCGGGGCTTGCTTACCTCGCGCCGACCACTGAGCGTCCTTACAATTACATGTATGAGCCGCCAACCGGAACCGCCCAACAGAACTGCGAGTATCGGGTGAGTCCGGTGTGGATCAAGGAGGCTCGGGCAAT
>JASHYD010000804.1 GCA_030043175.1 Xanthobacteraceae bacterium
CCACGTTCTCCAGCTTCTGGGTGAGCAGCACCGCGATAAGCCCGGTCGGAACGTTGATGAGAAATACCGATTGCCACCCAAAATGCTCAGTCAGATAGCCGCCGGCAACCGGCCCAAATGCATTGGCGCACACGGCGACGGCGGCAAGGTACCCTTGAAACCGAGCGCGTTCGCGCGGCGGCACCGATTCGCCGATCAACGCTTGCGACAATGTCATCAGTCCGCCACCGCCGAGTCCCTGGGCCACGCGGGCGAGTGCGAGCAATTCGATGGTCGGCGAAGCCGCGCAAAGCAATGATGCCGCGATGAAAATGAAGAGGGCGCCGAACATCAGCCGTCGGCGGCCGAAGGCATCGCCTAGCCGGCCGTAGATCGGCGCCGCGATGGTCGAGGCAATCAGGTACGACACCACGACCCACGATGCGCGCTCGATATTACCGGTACCGGCTGCGATTGCCGGCAAGGCGGTCGCCACGATGGTTTGATCCACCACGGCGAGGAACATCGGCAGCATGATCGAGGGGAAGATTGCGAAAAAAGAGCGTCGCGCCGGCCGCTCCGAACCGGGCGCGTCCGCGGAACCGCGGCCTTGATCGGCGCTCATCTCGCACGGTACCGCAGCAGATTGCGATGAGTCGGCTGTTCGGGCGTCATGGCCAGGTTGTCACTGCGATCCGGGTCTTGTTGCTGAGGCATCGCAAGAAAAATGTGGATGCCCGCGACGCGCGCGGGCATCTCTCGTGGAATGCGGATTTCAACGATATCGCGAGCCCGGTCGAGCAACCGAAACGGCACGCGATTTTGCCGACCCGACACGTCGATATGGGATCGGAACGTGCGCCGTCGTCACCCCTTCACATCGAGCAATTCGACGTCGAAGATCAGCGTGGCATTCGGCGGGATGACCCCACCGGCCCCGCGAGCCCCGTAGCCCAGCTCAGGCGGGATGATGAGCGTGCGCTTGCCACCCACCTTCATGGTCGCAACACCTTCGTCCCAACCGCTGATGACCTGGCGCCGGCCGAGGGGAAATTCGAACGGCTGGCCGCGATCGAGCGAACTGTCGAACTTCTTGCCCTTGGCGCCGCCCTCGTACAGCCAGCCAGTGTAGTGCATGACGCAGATTTGACCGGGCCTCGGCGTTGTACCGGTACCCAGCTTGGTGTCCATAATCTTCAGGCCCGATGGCGTGGTTATGGCGGCGCCGGCGGCCTGGGCCATCGCGGCGGTTGGAGCGATGGCCGCGGCGGCAATGGCCAGCGCGACAACGAGGGCGATCACCGCCGCGATGCTCGCAAATGGGAAAGCTCGCATTCTTCTCCTCCTTGAGACCGATTGCGTGTTGCGGCGCCTGTCTAGCTCAAATCCGCGCAAGCGCCCATTGGTATGTTGGCTATTCATTTCCGAGCGGGTCGCCCGATTGACCCATGTGAAGGAATTCCGCCGCGTGGAAAATCGCGATGATGCGGAGGCGATTGTGGCCGCAACGTTGCGTGCCGCGTCTGCGGCGCCCCAACATCATTGTGACTTTGTCGATGCTTGAACCCCTTCAGGCCGGCCAACCGGGTTTTCGCCAGCGGCCGCCACGGCGCGGCGCGCCAGCACCCCGACCAGGTGGGCGCGATATTCGGCACTGCCGTGGATATCGCCGGCAAGGCCGTCCGCCGGGATTGTCAGCCCTTCGAGCGACTTCGCCGAAAATCGACGCTTGAGCGCCGCCTCGAATTCGCCCACCCGGAACACGCCGGACGCGCCGGCGCCGGTCACCGCGACCCGCACCTCGGAGGGGCGCCTGGCGACGAATACGCCGACGAGCGCGAAGCGCGACGCCGGATTGCGGAATTTCTGATAAGCCGCCTTCTTTGGAATCGGGAAGCTCACCCTGGTGATGATCTCGTCGGCAGCGAGCGCGGTCTCAAACAAGCCCCGGAAGAATTCGTCGGATACAATCTTGCGCCTGCTGGTAACGATCGTGGCAGCGAGCCCAAGGCAGGCGGCGGGATAATCGGCGTTCGGATCGTTGTTGGCGATCGAACCGCCGAGCGTGCCGCGGTGGCGCACCGCCGGATCACCGATCATGTGAGCGAGGGCCGCCAACGCCGGAATGGCCTGCTGCACCACCGGCGAAGCGGCGACGTCCGCATGGCGGGCCATTGCGCCGATCACAAGATTGCGGCCCTTGACCTCTATTGCGGCCATCCCTTCGATCTTGTTGAGGTCGATGATGTCGGATGGCGAGGCAAGACGCTGCTTCATGGTCGGCAACAGGGTCTGCCCGCCAGCCAACAGCTTCGCATCCTCGAATTTTGCGAGCAGATTGGACGCCTGACGAAGGCCGCTCGCCCGGTGATAGTTGAAATTGTACATCCCTCGTCTACTCGGCTGCCTGATGTGGAGCGGCATCGCCTTTCATCGCCTTGGCGCCGGCCGCGATGGATTTCACAATATTGTGGTAGCCGGTGCACCGGCAGATATTGCCTTCAAGCTCTTCCCGGATGGTACGCTCGTCCAGTTCATGGCCGAGGCGATGCACCATGTCGACCGCCGTCATGATCATGCCCGGCGTGCAGAAGCCGCATTGCAAGCCGTGGTTTTCGCGGAACGCCTCCTGCATGGGATGCAGCTTATCGGCGGTTGCAAGCCCCTCGATGGTCAGCACCGTTGCGCCTTCCGCTTGCAGCGCCAGGATGGTGCAGGATTTGACGGCCTTGCCATCGACATGGACGACGCAGCAGCCGCATTGTGAGGTGTCGCAG
>JASHYD010000805.1 GCA_030043175.1 Xanthobacteraceae bacterium
CTTGTCGGTGAGCTCGCGCGAGAACGCCGACTCCTTGTTCTTCAAAAACGCGCCGAGCCTGGCCTTTGCGCGGCCGAACTGCTGCAATCGTTCCGCACAGACTTGCAGTGTAAGGTAGTGCCTATAAGCCGGACTGAGTTGCTCCGCGGCCGCACGCTCGAAGTGGGTCGCCTGATCGCCAAGCTTCACCGTCGTGGTGCCCTGGCTTCCTCTGCGAATGACAGTCACCGCCACGTCCTTGCCGGCAGGCGTCTCGGCAACGATCTGCGACAGCCCGGCCGCATCCTTTATGTCCTTGTCGTCGAAACGGACGATCAGGTCGCCCGGCTCGATGCCGGCGGCCTGGGCCGGTCCATCTGGTTCGGTCTTTCCAACGAACGCACCCGCCATAAGTTGGACGCCGAGATAGCCAGGGTTGGAGGATTCGTCCCGCGCACTCTGGGCGTTGGCCTGGTGTGAAGCAAAGACGATGAGCATAGGCGCAAGCAATAGAGGTTTCATGTCGGTCTCCGGGGAACGCGATGTGTGGGCTCCGAGAGGATCGCTCAACGCGCGGCGATCGAACAAATGGACCGTTTACTCACAATCGGTTCGTCTCGCCTTGCGTTATATCAAGAGGATCACAGGAGGCACAGGCGCGAATGGACTTTGACAAAAAATCAAACGCATCCTCTCAGCTCAGCGGAAAATGATCTCACTTTCTTCGGAGGCCGCGACGTCGATGCAACATCACTGATTCAGAAGGAGACTTGGGTTGAGATTGCAGATCGCTAGCAATACCGTATCCGACAATGTTAGCTTTAGAAAAGCCGGGAGCATTCTTGATCTCATTAAAGAAAATCCAGCCGACCGTGCCTTTGGCACATTTCAGCCTCAACCACTCATCATACGTACTCCGGTGGCTATTGACGGACGATTCGACCTCAGTCGAGCTTTCAAGCAAATCCGGCCCCGCAATATAGATTGACTCGCCGAAGTTAATGAGAAAAGCTCCCTCAGCAATATAGAAGAGATAGGACCAGCGGTCGCCCTTTTCGAATTCGATGCTTGTATTATGGCCGTCCGACTGGCGCTCAAGGTCAGCGGTAAAGCTCTCCCTAACATTGTACGTTGCAACCTTGGCGAAGGAGACGAATTCTAATCTGTCTGAAACAACTCGCTTCTTGTTCCACTGATGATAAGTCGAGCCTTCCTTAAGACGACAGGATATCGATTTTGGCGCGTCCAAACCCAGACGTTCCCTTATGTTGATAGTTACATTGGCAGCCATCGTGAAACCGTTAGGGTATTCGCCACTCCAACCGGTTGCCTTGTACCAAGACGCGTCATACGACAAGGCGGGTCCAGCGGCGATGATCGAAAATAGAAAAGATGCTAAGCGCAACAATCGAGGTATCAACGTATTCGCTGCCACCATTTCGTTCGATCCTCAGGTTTTGAGACTATGCCCAAACGCTCTGGCGGTCTTGCTGACGTTTTCGGGTACGGCCGCTTCCTGAGACTGAGCCGCGCTGACTAAGACAATAAAGGTGATATGACAAGCAAAGCCTATGTTCGGATCATTGACGGCACTCTAGAGCGGTTTTCGCTCGCTTAGAATCGGAGAAACGGAGGATCGCCGGCCACAATGCCTCCATCAATGGTCACGACCTGTCCGCAAACTTGAATATCATCGGCCACACCCGGCTACGTTACGCTCGCCAACAATGCGACTAGAATGGCCCGTTTCATGATGCAGCTGTCCGCTGCTGGAGCAGAGCCTCGGAATTTGCTGGCCTTACGTGAACGCTGAGTCCGATTAGGCCAACCGCTATCGAAGCTATCAGTGCAATGATCGCGATCTTCACATGGGTACCGCGGTCAGCAGTAAGAAGCGTGGCGTTGTTCATGGATGACCTTCAAGGGCGGAAAGCGAATTCGACGATCAGGCATTCAGTTGGCGCAATGCACCGGTGTTACGCAGCACAATACGACGGGCGGTCGGCAGCCCGATGGCCTGCTCGGCGGCCAATTGCGTCATGGTGCGCGACACGGTCTCGATTGTCAGCCCGAGATAGTCGGCAATATCCTGGCGCGACATCGGAAGCTCGATGGCATCGGTCACTGCGAGCCGGGCGGACATTTCCAGCAGGAAAGAAGCAACGCGCTGCTGGGCGGTCTTGACGAGAAGCATTAAGTG
Organism: Xanthobacteraceae bacterium; assembly: GCA_030043175.1. Next base: position 2,180 of record JASHYD010000805.1, read on the forward strand.
CTCCTGCACGCGGGTGAGTTCGCGTCCCGTGAAGGACCACAGCGCGCGGGCAGCATCACAATCGCGTTCGGCGAGCGCGACGATGGCGCTGCGTCGAACCACCAACATCGTGACATCGTTGATTGCTTCAGCGGAGAACTGGTGCTCTTTACCGGTTTCGAGGCCAAAGATGTCACCCGGGAGGTAGAAGCCTCCGATCTGACGCCGGCCGTCGCAAAGAATCTTATAGGTTCGCACCGCGCCCCTGGTCACCTTGTAGACGTATTCGGCCAGTTCGCCCTCGCCGAAAATTTCCTCGTTGGAGCCGAACTTCATCTGGCTTCCCATCGCCTCCATGGCCCCAAAGCCGCCGCGGACCGGTGCCGGACGAGGGATCATGTTCGTATGCGGCTGATTTGCCGAAACGGTGCGAAGCTGGGTCTGCATCAACATGGCTGGGCTCCCGTGTTCTCGATGCACAAGGGTTAATCCGCGGCGAATCCTGAGAAAATTCAGATATTACTCTTAAGAGGATTTCCCTAAGGCGAGACACTTAAGGGGTTTTGCGTAGGAGGGCCTCGTCACTCTGGTTTAATGCTCGCGAAGTCAGACCACGTTCCCGGATCATCGATCGTAGGTCGCAGCACTGTTATTACGTTGACGTTCGCCAAATGAAGCTTATCGCTCCGACTTTGGCCTCCATTCGTCTGCGAGCTTCTGCGCTTCGGCGATCTCCGCCGGGGTCATTTTGCTCGCAGCGAGTTCGCGGTTGCGAACCGCAAGGTCGCGACCATCCTTGTCCAATGCATTGGCAGCGGCGAGGCTGAGCCACATGTACGCCTGTATGTAGTTCTGCGGCACGCCCTCCCCGCTGAAGTGCAAGAGGCCGAGGTTATTCTGGGCCAGGGCGTCGCCTTGGTCTGCGGCCCTGCGGTACCACTTCATCGCCTCGACGTAATCCTGCGGCACACCTTGGCCCATATCGTAGATGATACCGAGGGCGCGCTGAGCGTAGGGGTCGCCTTGGTCAGCCAACATGCGATAGATCGGCATCGCGGTCGCATAGTCGCCGCGATCATAAGCAGCGAACGCGTCCTCATACGGGCCGGGACGAGCGGCGCCAACCAAAGCAAAGATGGCGATGAACATAGCGAATAGCGTCTGGGCGGTATTCTTCATTAATGCATCGCGTATTGGTCGGGACACCGCACACGCAAGATTGTGACGGGTGGGGATGCCGTTGAGAGTGAGATCACCGGCACAACAGCCGGGTGTGGGTAGGTGGCGAACCATCTGAGACAACAGTCCGTGGATGCAATCCAGCAGTGCTGCTTGCCGGAAGGGTTTTTTAATCAGCGTTATACCTGCAGCGCTCGCCCGTTCGAGGATTTTGACGTCAGGATGGGCGGTTATGAGAATCGCGGGCATGGGGTTCTGCCGCTGACGCAGCTTCGCCACGACATCCAGGCCGTTCATTGCGGGCATTTGATAGTCCACGATCAAACAGCCAGAGTCTGGACCCTCGTTGTCATTCAATAATTCGTCAGGCGAGGCGAAGGTGCGCACCTTGAATCCTTCGATCTCAAGCAAAAATTTGAGGGAGTCTCGCACCGCGGCGTCATCATCAAGTACCAAGAGAAGGTGCTTTGCGTCTTCGTTCATAATTGCCGCTTTCCCAGCAGGGTCGAGGCCGCGCTAGCAAACAAGAACGCACAAACGCGTCACGATCGCGTTGATTTAGCTCAACCCAACGACAGCGATTGATGGGTGGCACCCGACACCTATGGGTTTGCGAACGACGTCATCCGCACAAGATCGAAGAGGCTCGTCGCTTGCATGTTAGCCATGACCTTGGCACGATAGATTTCAACCGTGCGGTCAGTGATCCCGAGATCATAGGCGACGATCTTGTTGGCCTTTCCGGCAATGAAACCATCAAGGACATGGCGCTTACGGGTAGAAAGAGCAGCCCCCCAGTCTAGAATGTCGATCCTCTCCGAATCTCGCGCCGCGATCCTGTTATGCAAGCTGAGCGCGGCTGGTGCGCTGCCAAGCAGAACGGTGCCGTCATAGGGCTTCTCAATAAAGTGTACGGCCCCCTATTTCAGGTTTTCGATGCGAGGGGAATATCAGGGTGCCCGAAATGACGATAACCGGCCAGCTACCCTGAGAGATTTGAGATGGCGCAGAAGTTCGATGCTATCGATCTCAGGCATCCTGGCGGCCGGCTATCGTTCATATCGGCGCCACGCGATGGTCACTACAGTAGGAGGACGCCAATAATTGCGGTCAAAGTTGCCGCCGATGCGTCCGTGAATACCCAGTCCATCGTCGGGCTGGCCCTGTGTGGAAGGTTGATGCCGCGCGCACTCGCAACAATAACATTG
>JASHYD010000806.1 GCA_030043175.1 Xanthobacteraceae bacterium
CCACCCGTTTCAGGCCGAGGTCGCCGAACTGCTGCGGCTGATGGTGCATTCGGTCTATTCCGAGGCCGACGTATTTCTGCGGGAACTCATCTCCAACGCGTCGGACGCCTGCGACAAGTTGCGTTACGAGGCAATTGCCAAGCCCGAGCTGCTGGGGGATGGCCGCGAGCTGACGATCCGCATCAGACCCGACAGCGCGGCCGGCACCCTCGCGGTCGAGGACACCGGCATCGGCATGGACCGCCAGGAATTGATCGACAATCTCGGAACGGTTGCCCGCTCGGGCACCCGCGCTTTCATCGAGCGTCTGGCGCAGGCACAGGACGGCGCCGGACTGATCGGCCAATTCGGGGTCGGTTTCTATTCGGCCTTCATGGTGGCGGACCGCATCGAGGTGACAAGCCGCTGCGCCGGGGCCGCGCAAGCTTGGACCTGGACCTCGTCGGGAGGCGCCGGTTTCGAGATCGCGCCCGCAAGCGAGGCGCAAAGCGCGCGCGTTGCGCGCGGCACCGAGATCGTGCTCCATCTCAAGCCCGACGCCAAGCGCTATCTCGAGCCTTATGAGATTGAACGGGTCGTTCACACCTACTCGGATCACATTCTGTTCGCGATCGAGCTCGTGGGCGGGGACGGCGAGCCAAGGCAGATCAACGCCGCCAGCGCATTATGGCAACGCTCCAAATCGGAACTCAAAGCAGAAGATTACACGCAGGCCTATCGATCGATCACCGGCATGTTCGACGAACCCGCCATGACGCTTCACTATCGCGCTGAGGGTCGCCAATCCCATGCGGTGTTGCTGTTTGCCCCCTCAATCGCGCCCTTTGACCTGTTCGATCGCAACCGCAAAGGCCATGTCAAGCTTTACGTGCGGCGGATCTTCATCACCGAAGATGCGGAGTTGCTGCCGACTTATCTGCGTTTTGTGCGCGGCGTCGTCGACAGCGAGGATCTGCCGCTCAACATTTCGCGGGAGATGTTGCAGAATAATCCGCAAGTGGCGCAGATCAGGAAGGCGCTTACCGGCCGCGTGATCACCGAATTTGAGCAGCTCGCCGCTGGGAAAGGATCGGGCGACGACGGTGCAAAGCCCTACGAGAAGATCTGGGAGGCGTTCGGCCCGGTCATCAAAGAAGGCATTTACGAGGACTTTGAGCGGCGCGCCCAGCTATTGGCACTGGCGCGGTTCACGACCACGGCCGGCAGCGGTCGTTCGTTAAAGCAGTATGTGTCGGACCTTAAAGCCAACCAGACCGAAATCTACTATCTTGTGGGTGACAGCCTCGAACGTCTGAAATCGAATCCCAAGCTTGAGGCTGCGCGGGCTCGCGGCATCGAAGTTCTCCTGCTGACTGACGCGGTCGACGCATTCTGGTCCGCAACGCCGCTCGATTTCGAGGGCAAGCCGCTCAAGTCGCTGAGTCAAGGCGAGGTCGACTTCTCGCTGGTGCCGCTCACCGACCAGGCCAAGCCGGACGAAGCCGAGAATGCCGCCATCGCCGACGCAACCATCGTGGCGACCGTGAAGCTGGCGCTTGGTGAACGCGTTTCCGACGTGCGGGCTTCCCAGCGATTGACCGACAGTGCCGCGTGTTTAGTCGCTGGCGGAAAGGGACCCGATCGCGAACTGGAACGGCTCCTCGCCCGCCACAATCGCAGCTCGGTGACCAAGCCGATTCTGGAACTCAACATGCGTCACATCTTGGTGAAGGCGCTGGCGCGAGCCAAACAGGAGGAGCGGGAGACCGATGTTGCGGATCTTTCCGCGTTGCTGCTTGAGCAAGCGCAAATCCTCGACGGCGAGGTGCCGGAGGATCCGGCCGCATTCACGACACGCCTTAACCGTCTCATCATGCGCGGGCTGCCGGCCGCATAACTCCGCGCCGGGGAGGGGAGGATGGTGGCGCGCCAGCCCCAAATTAAGCGCCGCTGCGCCGGCGGTCTTTAAGACAACTGCGGGCGTAACGCCCGCGCTCCCACACGGCCGGTGTAACAGGAAATAAAAGGCCGCCCGTGGCGGGCGGCCGAAGGTTCACGTCAAGGCCCCGCGCTTCTCACGTCAAGGCCGGCCGCCGTCAGCCGGTGTAGGCTGCCCGGCGTTGTTCTTCGTGCTCGCGCTGTGTCGTCGGGCGCGCCGGAAGCTGCAGGACGGTCGCCTCCTGACCTTCGCGCAGCGCGGTCAGAAGCACGATTTGTCCGTCCGGGAACTCCAATGCATCGTGATGCACATGCGGCGTTTCTTTATCGATTTGGCGGAAGATCGCCGTGGTGTGCTTGAGGCTCTTCACGCTTTGGCCGAAGAATCTCGGCGATTCAATCGCGACCTCTCCGGCGAACGCAATTTCGGTGCCCGGAAGCACGCACACGGCCATGTTACGATCCTCGGGAGCGCAAAAGCCCCGGGTCCCGGTACCGAAGTTTCTCGTCGTCAGCTTGTCTCCGACCGCCGCAGGGCGTGACGCGACGCCTTGTAGGCTGTAGTCACACATGGCAAGGAACTCCTGTTTTTAAGCCCCTATAGCCCCAGTTGTGCTCGCCCCCTTCTTGTGTCCGCAAGTCTTGTGCTTCGATTCCAGACTGCTCAACTTTTGACTAAGCCACTGGCCCAAGTTCCTCAGGTCTTGCTCTGGCTCAAGTCCTGATTACAAGCCTTGATTCCACAAGCCTTGGCACTTTCCAACCTTAGCACCTGCCTCATTCGCAAGCACTGGATTTGGATCAGGCAGGATGATCGCTACATTTGGCAAAACTGAGACTGCCATGGAATCTGTTGCGCGGCAATGGGACATCTTGTTCTGCATGCGCGTATCGCCTCGCAGCGCATGCCGCTTGTCGCGCACACGTTTTTCTTGTGGTGCCTTAGCTCACGGCCGTGGGCGGCCACGATAAACAGACTCCCTGCACGTCGTCGGGCATGACTGGAGCGCAGAGGCGGCAACAAACTCCGACAACCTCCCTTGCGATTCGACATTCGATCTGCAAAGAGGTTTCGGATGGCTGCGCCGACCGGACCACTCAAAGACATCAAAGTGTTCGATCTCACCCGCGTGCTCGCGGGGCCGACCTGCGTGCAGATGCTCGCCGATCTCGGCGCAGACGTGCTCAAGATTGAGAAGCCGGGTTGCAGCGACGACACGCGCGGATTCGCGCCGCCCTTCATGCCCGGAACGAAGGAGAGCGCCTACTTCGTCGGGGTCAACCGCAACAAGCGGTCGGTCACGCTCGACATTGCCAAACCGGAAGGCCAGGAGATCGCGCTACGGCTGATCGCCCAGAGCGACATCCTTGTTGAGAACTTCAAGGTGGGGGCGCTGGCGAAGTACGGCCTCGGCTATGAGCAGCTCGGCGAGAGGTTTCCGGGGCTGATCTACTGTTCGATCACCGGCTTCGGGCAGACCGGACCTTATGCGCAGCGCCCCGGCTACGACAGCTTGATCCAGGCGATGGGTGGGGTCATGAGTCTGACCGGTGAACCCGACGGCCTGCCGCAGAAAGTCGGGGTCCCGCTCGCCGACTTGTTCGCGGGCCTCTACGGCTGCGTCGGCATATTGGCGGCGCTGCACCATCGCGAGGCCACCGGTCGCGGGCAGCAAATCGACATCGGGATGCTTGATGCACATGTCGCTGTCCTCGC
>JASHYD010000080.1 GCA_030043175.1 Xanthobacteraceae bacterium
ATGAGGATCGCCTTTGCGCCATTCACCGTTCGACCAAAAGGGCAACGCTCAGCCCCTTAACGCGACGTGAACCGCCTCATCGAACTCGCTACCGCCCCAAACGTCATGCGCCCACCAACAAAGTCAGCCACTTAGCAACGTCGGACAAGTGACTTGTACTAACCTGTTGATTTCGTTGGGGCACCACGACCCCGGATAGGGGCACGATGGCTTCAAACGCAACCACCAGGCCAAGATCGAAGGAGACGATATCGGCTAGGATCGATTGCCCGGGTCACCGACCTGGCGACCCAACGAGGCCGAAACTTACTCGGAATGGTGGCCCTGCGGCTGTCGCCCACGATTTCACGCATCGCCAATGGCCGCGCGCGGACCGAGGAGCCATGGCAAAGACCGTGAACCAGCAGACTCCCTGAGCTGTGGAATCCCGAATTGCTAGCCCCGCGGGACCAAGGTCCGGCGAGGCGTGAGCGATGCTCGGTGGATATCTGAGCTCGGTCCTGATCTCTTTCAGGCTGGCCGGTTCCGAGCAACCCGCCAGAATTCGACCAACTCAGAGACACGGAACCTTACCTCCTGATTCATGTCTGCGGACCAAGTCCTTATTGTTCGACACGCCATTGCGCGATAGCGTTGCTGCCGACATCCCGACAATTCTTTGAAAGAGCAAGAATGCGCACCGTGAAGTCTGGCGACAGCGATCCTTGGACCTGGCCCACGGACACCTGGCGCGGTATCGTCGATCATGCACGCGCGGGGCGCTCCCTCAAACCCTCGTCTTGGAAAGGCGGGGCGACCTGCGCGATCGCACTTTCATTCGACTCCGATCATGAAACCATCGACCTGCGCAATGGCGGGAAGTCGCTTTCGCGCATCAGCCAGGGCCAATACGGCGCGCGCGCCGGTATTCCACGCATCCTGAATGTGCTGAATCGTCACGCCGTGCCAGCAACATTCTTCATGCCGGCCGTGTCGGCCATGCTCCACCCGGATGAAGCGCGCGCGGTCATCGAAACGGGCCACGAGATCGGCTTGCATAGCTGGATCCACGAATACAACTCAAACCTTGACCATGACACCGAGCGCGACCTGGCGCTGCGTGCTCGCGATGTGCTCGATCGACTGAGCGGCCAAACTCCCGTCGGCATGCGCACCGCTTCCTGGGATTTCAGCCCGTGGACGCTCAAAATCATCCGCGAGATGGGACTCCTCTATGACTCGTCGCTGATGGCCGACGATGAGCCCTACGAGCTGCTCGACCAGGGAGAGCCGACCGGGATCGTGGAGCTGCCAGTCGAATGGATCCGTGACGATGCTGTGTATTTCAACATGGATCGCGCAACCAGCTTGCGCCCCTACGGGGGCCCCCAAATGGTGTTCGACATCTTCCGGCGGGAGCTGGCGGTTGCCTTCGACGAGGGCGGCTTGTTCCTGCTGACGATGCACCCCCATCACATTGGACATCGTTCGCGGATCTGGATCCTTGACGAAATCATAAGTGCAGCCAAGGCCAAGGGTAGCGTATGGTTCGCTACCCACGCGCAGATCGCAGCCTACTGCGCGGCTGAGGCGGGGCTGCCGAGAGGCTGAATCACGCGGTGCCGCACCATGCCCAGGGGGTGGGTCTGATCGAGCAGGAGCGGAACATATGAGAAAGCTGACTTTCGGGGCCGCCATCCTTGCATGTCTTGTCACGCCGACGGCGGCGCAGACGGCCAAACAAGTGCTGACGATCGACACGCCCAACGACGCAGCCACGCTTGATCCGCATCTGCAATGGGACACCGACAGCTATGGCGTCTATCGCAATATCTTCGACAATCTCCTAACGCGCGATGCGACGGGTAGGATCGTGCCGCAGATCGCCACAGCGTGGCGCTTTGTCGATGATATTCACATCGAATTCGACATCCGCCCCGATGTCAAATTTCAAGATGGCACGCCGCTTTCGTCGGAGGATGTGGTGTTCAGCGTCACGCGCATCACCAAGCCGACGCTCAAGAGCCCACAGCTTTCACAGTTTGATCAAATCGCGGATGCGCAAGCGCTGGGACCGGCCAAAGTCCGCCTCACGATGAAGAAGCCCTATCCTGTGCTGCTTGCCCAGCTCGTCAAGCTGTCGATTGTGCCGAAAGCCTACGTCGAGCGGGTCGGCGATCAGGAGTTCAATCTCAAGCCGCTCGGCAGCGGTCCCTACAAGCTGCGTGGATGGCAGAAGGGTATTCAGGTGGTGCTCGACGCCAACGAGAGCTATTGGCGCGGTAAGCCGCCATTCAAGACCGTCATCTTCCGAGCGGTGCCCGACGTGTCGACCCGCGTCGCAGACCTTAAAACGGGCAGGGCCGACCTCATTCGACTTCTGCCGCCGGACGAGGCGATTGCTCTCAAGGGTGATGCCCGCCTCTCTGTTTTGACGGTGCCGACAGAGCGCGTTGGCTACCTGTTCATCAACGCCCAAGCTGGCCCGACGGCAGACGTGCGGGTCCGCCGGGCGATCGCACACGCGATCGACAAGCAGGGCCTGATTGACGCCCTCCTGCAGGGATTTGGCAAGCCGGTCAACAGCGTCGGGGCGGCGCCTATATTCGGTTTTCTCCCGGATATCGCCGGATACAACTACGATCCGATTAAAGCGCGGGCGCTCATTAAGGATGCGGGCGCCGAAGGGGCGGCAATCACCTTGCTGACCTCGCCGGCTTATGATCGGCGGGTGGTGGAAGCGATTCAGCAGATGATCGACGACGTCAACCTCAAGGTCGAACTGGTGACGCTCGATCAAGCGACGTTCCTGCGCCGCCGCCAAGGTACGCCAGCCGACGCTGGCGGTCTGGCCCTCGGCGTGTGGTCCTGCGCCTGCCAGGATGCCGACGGCATCATCTTCCCACTGTTCCGGTCCGGAAGCACCTGGTCCAAATACGCCAACCCCGCCTACGACGCGGCGGTCGACGCTGCCCGCAGCACGCTCGATGAGGCCGAGCGGCTCGCCGAATACCGAAAAGCCTACGAGATCCTGCGCGAAGATGTACCCGGCCTTGGTCTCTACCAAGCGTTCGCGTCCTATGGGGCGCGCAAGGAACTCAAATGGCAGCCGACGCCCAATGAATCCCTCTTCATCATGGACATGAGTTGGCAGTAAAGCCGCGCCACACGAGGTTGGGTCGCCATGTTGCGCTATGTGGCCGGCCGTCTGATCCAGGCGATCATTGCCGTATTCGGAGTGCTTACGATTGTCTTTATCGTGATGCGGTTCTCAGGCGACCCGACGCTCCTCCTGGTTCCTGAAGGTGCCTCGGCGGAGTCGATCGACGCTTTGCGCACCGCACTCGGCTTCGATCGCCCCGTGATCGTGCAATACGTCGACTACGTGCGCTCACTCTCACACCTTGACTTTGGCGTCTCGGTCGTCCAGCGCATCCCGGCCTTTGACATCGTTGCCCCACGTATTCCTTACACCATGCTGCTCGCCGCGGGTGCGCTCATCATCGCTGTCGGCGCCGGCATTCCGGTCGGGATTGCCATGGCGGTCTGGCGCGGTGGCTGGCTGGAGCGGTCGCTTGCTGCCGTGGTGCTAACTGGTCAGAGCATGCCAACCTTCCTCTCCGGCATTCTCCTTATTTTGGTGTTCGGTGTCATGCTCGGCTGGCTCCCAACCTCCGGGGCCGGCGATCTTGAGGCCCTCGTCCTGCCCTCCATTGCCCTCGGCGCCTTGTCCATGTCGACTTTCGCTCGCATGGCCCGAATCTCGATCGTCGACGAGCTTGGCAAAGACTACGTTAGAGCGGGCCGCGCACGCGGCCTGTCGCTGGCAGGCATTGTCTGCCGTCACGTCCTGCGCAATGCGGCAATCCCGGTCGTTACCATCGCGGCGCTCGAGATCGGCAATTTGGTTGCCGGTGCCGTCATCGTCGAGACTGTATTCGCCTGGCCCGGCATCGGCCAGCTTGCCATCCAGTCGATCCAGTCTCGCGACTTTCTGGTCGTGCAGCTTATTGTGGTCATGATCTCGTTCGTCTACGTCTTCACCAGCCTCCTCGCCGACGTGGTGTACGCTCTCATCGATCCGCGCATCAGGTTGGCCCGATGAGTGCGCACGCCACTACATCACGCCGCGCGGCCCGACGCCGCGCCGCCGGGGTGCCGGTCGCGATCATTATCGTTGGCGTCATCCTTGCCATTATTCTCGCCTTTGCCGTGCTCGCGCCCTGGATTGCTCCATCAGATCCCACACGTCAGGTCCTTATGATGCGTCTCAAGCCGCCTGGCACTCTTGCGGCTAGTGGCCAGGTTTATCTGCTTGGCACTGACGATCTCGGACGCGATCTCCTCTCGCGCATCCTGTTCGGTGCGCAGGTCTCACTCGCGGTCGCCACCCTATCGGTGCTGGTCTCGACGTTGGTCGGCGCCACACTCGGCATGATGGCAGCCTGGTTTCGCGGCTGGATCGAGGTGATCGCCATGCGCCTCGTCGATATAATGTTGTCGATTCCGGCCGTGTTGCTCGCTGTCCTCACCGTCGCTGTCCTAGGGCCGGGCTTCTTCAAGCTGATCCTGGTGCTCGGCTTGACCCGGTGGCCCCGCTACACCCGCGTCGCGTTTGGCCAGACGCTGCAGATCGCTACCCTGCCCTACGTCAAAGCTGCCGAGCTTGCCGGTGCGGGCACGGCGCGCATCCTCCTTCGCCACATACTGCCGAACATCGCAGGCCCCCTGCTGATCATCGCCACTGTGGAATTCGGC
>JASHYD010000807.1 GCA_030043175.1 Xanthobacteraceae bacterium
CCGGATGCGGTGCGGCCATCTACCTGCTGCAGCCCGGCGCCAACACCCGTGTGCGGTCATGGACGCCGACGCCGCGGGCGCAATATGGGTTCCTGGTCACCCACAACGAATCGATCTCGATCGCCGACTACTTCACGGTGCGCGAGGCCGGCCAGGTCGTCTACCGGCCGACCTGTCACTACGCCTACCACCCGTGCAACGACGCGGTGCTGTCGCTGCATGAATTGTTTGGCCGCGCCGGCGTCATACAGGACAGCCATCACATTCTCGATGAGCACGAGATCGAAGACGGCATCGACGAACTCGGGGTCCTCCTGTACGGCCATGCCAAGAATGCCTATTGGTACGGCTCCCAACTTTCCGTGGAGGAGACCCGCAAGCTCGCTCCTTACCAAAACGCCACCGGACTGCAGGTCACTTCCGCGGTGCTCGCCGGAATGGTGTGGGCGTTGGAAAATCCCGATCGCGGCATCGTGGAAGCCGACGAAATGGATTTCCGCCGTTGCCTCGAAATCCAGCGTCCCTACCTCGGCCCCGTGATCGGGACATATACGGATTGGATGCCGCTTCAGGGCCGACCGGGGCTGTTTCCCGAGAACATCGATCCGACGGATCCGTGGCAGTTCCGCAATGTGCTGGTGGGCTAACCAATAAGCTTCGCCGCTTTTTGAAATCGAGTTCATTAGGCAGGTTCATTTGTCGCTGGGTTTTGTGGAGTTGGCTGGTTGGGGCGGCGGTGTGCCGCCTGCGCCGCTTACCTATGACCTGACTCTGGTGCCCAGTGCTTGAGCCGGAGCGCTTGAGCGTTTGGCTGGTAGTCAAGGGCACCACCCCTGTTGCCTGATCTATTGCTTCAGGATCGACAACGGTGCTCCGGCCGACGAACAATGCAGCAGGTGGTAAAGACAAGACAGGCTTGCGATCGACCCGCTTGAGCCTATCGACGAACAACAGGCGAGAACTCGTTCACCTTGGCATGTGATGACACGGCCGCGAAGCCGATGGCGGCCGCTTTGCGGCCCGCTGCGAAAGACCGAGACCTCGTGTAACGCCAGTCAATGCGTCGATCGCTGGATCAAGACAGATCGACAACTCCGGCTTCGCCCTGTTCGGTCCCGAAGGCCATCGCGGTACCGGTCGCATTCCACGCCAATGCAGAAATCGGCGATCCGCCGGGACGCCGTGCCAGAACCTCAACGCCGTCCTTCGCGCGGACGAGAAGCACGAGCCCGTGCTCGTAGCCGACCGCAATCACATCCCTTTGTGGATGGCAAGCCACTGCGCTGACCTGATCCTCGGTCGGGCCAAGCATGAGCGGCTCTTTTCCCATCGGTCCGTCCTTACCGTGGAACGTCCAGACGATGAGCTGCGGCGCTCCCGACGTTGCGAGCCCATTGCCATCGGCGGTCCATGCCATCGCCTGCACCTTGCTGGAGTAGCCGGACATGCGCATGTCCTTGCCGTCAACCAGGCGCCAGCCGTGGAGCGCCGCCTCCTGCATGGCCGTCACGAGATAGCGCCCGTCAGGGCTGAAGGTGATGCCGACGTGAGAGCCCTTCCACTCCAGGCGCTCGGGCGCCGCCGTTGCATTGGGAAACCACAAGGTCGCGCCATTGTAGTGGGCGATCGCGAGCCGCCGGCCCTTGGGCGCGAAGGCAAGCCCGCCCACCGTCGAAGGCGCTTCGAGCTGGCGCGGCTCGCTCTTGCGGGATTGCACGAACGCAACTTTTCCGGCCGACCAGCCGACCGTGCCGTCGGGACCGATGGCTATGTGGTCGATCCACCGATGCCTGGGATCGGTGGCAATCGTCGCTGTCGTCGTATCGACTTTCGTTGCCACGACCTTGCCGTCGTCGCCGCCCGTCACGACACGTTCGCCGTCGCTTGCGGCCGCCAGGATGGCGCCGCCGTGAACGACAACGCGCACAGGATCGCGGCTATCCCCTACAAAGAGCAGCGCCTCGTCGCCCAGCACGAACACGGCGGTGGACTTAAGAAAACAGGCACCGACCACGGGCGCTCCGGCCGCAACAGGCCTTGTGCGATCGGCGACGGAGCGGATCTCACCGCCGGCCATGGCGGCGGCGGGAACAGGCCCAATATGTCGCGACGTCTTCATGGCCGGGCCTGAGTCGTCCCCGTCATCCGCGCGTTCGAACCTGTGAGGTCGTAAACGCGTGATGCGCGGCCCAACGCCGGGCATACCGCGTGAGAGCCGGCGAAGGTCACGTCATGCATTCCTCAAAGCCCTTGCGGATCATGCCCTCCGGCAACGCGCGGCCGATGAACACGATGCGACTTTCGCGCTTTTCGCTGTCGCGCCAGTCGCGCTGGTGATCACCATCGAGCATCATATGGACACCCTGGAAAGCGAACCGTTTGGGGTCGTCCTTGAATGCAAGGATTCCCTTGGTGCGGAGAATGTTTTGACCCTCCTGAGCCACCAGATTCTGAATCCAGGGGAAGAATTTGTCCGGATCGAGCGCGCGGTCGGTTTTGAGCGACAGCGACTGCATGTCCTCATCGTGATAGTGCTTGAGCCCGCCGTGGTCGTGGCCGGCGGCGTGATTATGGCCATGATGGTGGTGGTCGCCCGTTTCCAGGAACTGCGGTTCGACCTCGAGAATGCGATCGAGATCAAAGGCGTTACGGTGCAGCACCTCGGCGAGCGGCACCGCACAGCGTTGCGTAAGGTGAAGCGTCGCATAAGGATTGATGGTGCGGATGCGCGCTTCGGTCTGCCGCAAGTCGCCATCGTCGACGAGGTCCGTCTTATTGAGCAGGATCACGTCTGCGAAAGCGATCTGATTCTTGGCCTCGGGCGCATCGCGCAGCCGGTACCCCAGCCACTTGGCGTCCGCGACCGTGACGACGGCATCGAGTTTCGCCCGGCGGCCGATCTCCTGGTCCACAAAGAAGGTCTGTGCGACCGGCGCCGGGTCGGCAAGCCCTGTGGTCTCCACGATGATGGCGTCGAATTTGCCTTTGCGCCGCATCAGGCCTTGGATGATGCGAATAAGATCGCCCCGCACCGTGCAGCAGATGCAGCCGTTGTTCATCTCGAAGACCTCTTCATCGGCACCCACCACGAGATCGTTATCGATGCCGATCTCGCCGAACTCGTTGACGATGACGGCGTATTTGCGGCCATGCGGCTCCGACAAAATGCGGTTGAGCAGCGTCGTCTTGCCGGCCCCCAGGTAGCCGGTCAGAACCGTGACGGGGACTTTGTCAGAGGTGATCGGGTCGGCCATGCGAGACTCCAAGAGGTTCAGCCCCAATATAGAGATTGTTTGTGGTACAAGGATCGCTCAGCGAGCTTCGCCTCGAACGGAGGAGGCATTTGGCGACGGTGCCTTCGATGCCATGACCGATAAACGTCGAAACGCCTGCGAGAGACACCTGCTCGACCGGAGCCGCGGGATGATATCACAGGGCGCAGCCGAAATCGTCAAGCCTCATACATACCATAGAAGACGCAACTGTCATTGAGACGGCAAACCGGACTAGCTGGGTTTCTGCAGGATCGCGCGCATGCGGGACAGTTCGTCACCAGCCAAACTGGCGCGCTCGGAAAATCGATCGCGCATCACCCGCGCAGCGTTGGGAAACCCTTCCAGGACTTTGCGGAACAGACTGCGGGAGATCCGCATCACAACGGTTGGTTCGGCGGCGGTCGCGGTCGCGTAGCAGACGGTCTCGGTGAGGAGAGCCAGTTCCCCGATAAGCGTGCCAGGACCGAACGTGGCGCTTGCAGACTGATCATCCGCGATGAGCAATAATGAGCCTTCCTGAATGACATAGCCGGCGTCGGTCGTTTCCCCGGCGCGGAAAAGCGTTTCGCCTTCGGGGAGAAGTTTCGACTCCGAGCCGATGGCGAGGATCTGCAAGGCCGAGAATCCGAGCTGCGCGAAGGTCGGAACACGCGCCAAGATAGCGATGTCGTCTTCGATCGTCACGAACCATCCGCGCGTTCTTCAAGGAATCAACTTATACCCGCCGGCTTCGGTGACCAGGATCTCGGGCATCGCTGCGTCCTTTTCGATTTTCTGTCGCAGCCGATAGATATGCGTCTCCAGCGTGTGAGTGGTTACACCGGAGTTGTACCCCCAAACCTCCTGCAGCAGAACTTCACGCGAGATCGCCTTTTGGCCGGCACGGTACAGGAACCGCAGGATAGCGGTCTCTTTTCGGTGAGCCTGACTTTGCTGCCCTTGCTGCTCATCAACAGCTTCGAACTCGGTTGGAACGAATAAGGCCCGATGGTGAAGACGGCGTCCTCGCTTGCCTCATGCTGCCTGAGCTGAGCTCGTATTCTGGCCAACAAGACGGCGAAGCGGAACGGCTTGGTTACGTAGTCGTTGGCACCCGCTTCCAGCCCCAAAATGGTATCGGAATCGGTGTCGTGGCCGGTCAGCATAATGATCGGCGCCTTAAACGAATTTTTCCTCAAGATGCGGACGGCTTCGCGACCATCGATATCCGGCAGGCCAACATCCATGATCACCAGGTCGATCTGTCCGCTTTTGGCGGCCT
>JASHYD010000808.1 GCA_030043175.1 Xanthobacteraceae bacterium
TCGACGAATACGCCCGTTATCTCACGGTGGTGCTGGCAACGGTCCAAGCGTACAGATGCGCGCGCGCTTTGATGGGCTGATGGCGACTAACCTTCGCTAGTTCCTCTACTCGGGGTAGATCGGCCGGTAGGTTCGGGCGCGGATCAACGCGCCGACATCATGCGTCTGTGGTACCTGCGCGAGCCCCTGGTCGAAAACGCAGGCGGCGATCCGTTCGGCGACCCGGAGCGATGCGTCTAGGATCCGGCTCTGCGGCGGGTAGATCAGACCCACCGAGAGGTTCTCGTCAGTGACCTGCTCGGCAAGAGCTTGAGCGGCGATGATGAACATTTCCTCGGTCACTCGGCTCGCCTCGGTCGCAAACAACGCCATGCCCATGGCCGGAAAGATGTAAACGTTGTTACCCTGGCCCGGCACGAAGCGTCGGCCGGCGATTTCGACCGGTGGAAACGGGCTGCCGCTGGCGAAAACGGCCCGACCATCGGACCAGCGATAGGCCTCCTCGGCCGTGCATTCGGAGCGCGAGGTCGGGTTCGAATAGGGAAAGATGATTGGGCGCTCATTAATCCTCGCCATCGCCTCAATCACCTCACGGGTGAAAAGTTTCGGCACAGCGCTGACGCCGATGATGCCAGTCGGCCGCAGCGCCTCGATCGCCCCCACGAAGGTCGACACCGGCGCCCGGTCCTGGGCGAATGGCTTTTGAAACTCGGCGAGATCAGTGCGCTCGGTCACCACGAGGCCATTGATGTCAAACAGTGCATTGCGGCACCGCGCCGCGGCGAGGTCGATGCCCTCCCGCGTCATCGCGAGACTGATCAGTTCGGCGATGCCGGTCGCCGCCGAGCCGCCGCCGAGGAACAGGAAGCGCTGCTCGGCGAATCTCTGTCCGGTGAGGCGCAGGGCAGCAAAGATGCCGGCGAGCGCGACGCCCGCGGTGCCCTGAATATCGTCGTTGAAGGTACAGATCCTGTCACGATAGCGTGCCAGAATCGGGACGGCGTTGGTATTGGCGAAGTCTTCCCATTGAATGCAGCACTTCGGAAAGAGCGCCTGCACTGCATCGACAAACTCATCGATGAAGGCCAGATATTCTGCCCCGCGTATGCGGTACTGCCGCAAGCCGAGATAGAGCGGGTCGTCGAGCAGCATCTGATTGTTTGTTCCGACGTCAAGAACGATCGGCAGACAGTATTGAGGCGGAACGCCGGCGCAGGCGGTGTAGAGCGCGAGCTTGCCGAGTGGGATGCCCATCCCGCCAGCGCCGAGATCGCCAAGACCGAGGATGCGCTCGCCGTCAGTTACGACGATGAAGCGAACGTCCCTTTCCGGCCAATTACAAAGCAGCTCCTTGAGACGGCCTCGCGCGCTGATCGGTAGATAAATGCCACGAGCCTCGCGAAAAATATGAGCGAACTTCTGGCATGCCTCGCCGACCGTCGGTGTGTACACAAGCGGCATGTAGGTGGCCGGATCCGACATGAGGACCGCGTAAAACAACGTCTCGTTGCGCGCCTGCAAGTCTGAGAGCACCAGGTATTTCTGTAGATCGTCGTCGAGATTGGCGATTTCGGCGTGTCGGCGCGCTACCTGCAGCTGGATCGTGGTCACGGCAGGCGGCAGCAACCCTTCAAGACCCCAGGCGCGGCGCTCGGCTGCACTGAACGCGGTCCCTTTGTTGAGACGAGGGTCGCGCAACACATCGTATCCGGTGGGGTGTTCCGGAGCGGTCATGCTCTCGGGCATGGAGTTCTTCTCCTGTGGCTCCCGCGACGGCCCGGTGAAGAGAGCCTCGGCGCACCGCGCCGAAAATCAGATCGCTGTCGTGCCATATTCTTGTAGCCGAACAGCGAGCGGCCAATGGGAATTTCGGAATCATCGCCCTGTAAGCGATCCGAAACTCTGCAGAGTAAGCTCATCGCCAGCCCCTGAATACGGTTCAGGCTTAACCATATAGAGCAGCATGAGCGGGAAGACGAACAGCCCTTCCCCACAACAACAGCGTCCTCCCCACACGACCCGCCAGCGGTGCTCCTCGCTCAGTCCCCGGCGCCCGCTCAGGCCTCGGCCCATGCAGTAGGCTTTCGATGTTTCAAGCAGTGCCTGTGCAGGGACTTTTACGGCAAGTCAGCGGTTGTCGCCATTTGAGCCTTTGTCCTTGCCACCGCCGGCCAGGTTCTTAGGTTCGGTTGAAGAACCCGATTGCGTCGCGCCGCCTACATGCCGGTTGCCGCTTGAGCTTTCTCAGGGTTCCAGACTTCTCCCGGAAACTGGGGGTCAACCCCCGGTTTTGACATCGATTCACACGCTTTCGAGACTGCGAAGCGATCCGCTCGCCTCGCTCAATCGCACTCGTCGAGATCTTGTTCCGACTTTTCGGCAACGTTGACCACCCTTTGACCCAGCAGCTTGCGGTGGTTTGAAATCAGCACCTGATTGCCGAACACGATGGGCCCTCCTTGATCTGTCGCACAGTTGCGCATCGCCGGGGGGACCGGCGGTGCTCGTCGAAGACTCTTGTCGGTCGGCCCGCAGATCGGTTCTCCGCCAGCTTGGTTTCCTTACCCCTTTTCTATAAATTCTTCTTTGGGATAAAATCCATCCCGCACGCGGCTAGGATGCGATTGACGAAGGAGAAGAAGGGAGGCTTGGCATGAAAGTGCGGCGATGGAAAGCCGTGTTGGTCGTTGGATTGGCGGTGGCCGCAATGCCGGCCTCGGGGCAGACTCCCTCCGGCAAGCCGACGCAAAGCGGCATCCCGGACTTCTCCGGTATCTGGTGGCACCAGTCTCTTCCCGGTCTGGAGCCGCCCCCATCGGGGCCGGGCCCGGTCACGAACCTGGTGCGGCGTAAGGATAACGGCGAAAGTGACTACAACCAGCTGGTCGGCAATTATCGAAATCCGATCCTGAAGCCCCAGGCGGCAGAAGTCGTGAAGACGTACGGCGAGGTCGCGCTGGGCGGCCAGGTCGCGCCCAGTCCGGCCAACCAGTGCTGGCCCGAGCCGGTGCCGTTCATCTACAAGAATTTTGCCATCCAGCTACTGCAGCAGCCGCAGCAAGTCACCATACTCTATGAGCAAGACCATGAAGTCCGCCACGTACGCATGCGCCAGCAGCATCCCGTCCCGCTGACGCCGTCCTGGTATGGGGATTCGGTCGGCCATTACGAGGGCGACACGCTGGTGATCGACACTGTGGGCACGCGTCCCGACCGTAAGTACGCCATGGTCGATTTGTTCGGCACCCCCTTCACCGAGAAGCTGCATGTGGTGGAGCGCTATCGGCTGATCGACTTTGAAGAGGCTCAGGAAGGCCTGGCGCGCGACGCAAAAGAGAACTGGCGCCCGGCGGGGCCCGCGCGCTCGACCGGCAAGCACCTGCAGGTCCGCTTCACGGTCGAAGATGAGGGAGTCTTCACGACACCGTGGAGCGGGACCGTGACTTACGGGCGCGGCTCCGACGACTGGCCGGAAATCGCCTGCGCGGAGAATGTCAAGAAGTATTACGAAGCCGACACCGACGTTCCGACCGCGGCTAAGCCGGATTTCTAGCCGTCGTCGCATCGGCGTGCCACCTCTCGTGAGTTTAACAACGAAACCGTGTCAGAGACGTTGCCGGATGGCGCTAAACGATGCCGCGCGCAGGACGCGGGCTGTTGCGTTGCCTCTGATGCCGCGCTTAACTTACCAGCGTGAACCATAACGGAGAAAACCGATCACCTGCATTACCGCGGCTGCTCAGCCACGGGCGAG
>JASHYD010000809.1 GCA_030043175.1 Xanthobacteraceae bacterium
CGTGCTGGCCCGAGCCCCCGCCCTATGTCATGGGGCTGCATTTCGGGCTGCAGATTGTGCAACTGAGGGATGAGCTCACGGTAATTTACCTGCTGCACAACACCGTGCGGCGTGTCCGCCTGAACGCACGGCATCCCGACAGTCCGACACCGAGTTGGCAGGGCGACTCGGTCGGCTGGTACGAGGGCGACACGTTGGTGGTCGACACGGTCGGCATCAAGGTCGCGCCGCTCTCGATGGTTGATCCCTTTGGCACTCCCCACAGCAAGGCGCTGCATGTCGTCGAACGCTACCGCCTGATCGATGGTGACGCCGCGGCCGAAGCCCAGCGAAAGCACGGGGCCATAGACCGGAGCATTCCCTTTTACGGACGTGGCACCATCGACCCGGACACCGCCAAACAGGGGCTGCAGATCGACTTCACCGTGGAGGATGAAGGCGTCTTCACCACGCCGTGGTCGGGACGCGTAACCTATCGGCGACTCATCGGCGATTGGCCGGAAGCGCTATGCGCCGAAAACCCATTCTTTTTGGGCATGGGCTCTTCGATGCCCACCGCGCACACGCCTGATTTCTGAGGACAGAAAGCGCGGGCCGGTCGGTGCACTTCGCGAGCCTGATGGGCAATGGCACCTTGTGGAGCGACTTATAGAAGGCACCCGGCTGTCGGTCTGGCGCCATCATTCTTCGGCGATGAAACGATTTCTCCGCCGCGACGCACCGCTGAGGGAGCGTGCGCTGGCGTTCAATTATCGAAGCGACCGCTGCGCCAGGTAAGCAGCGCGACGAACCCGCCATGGCCGAAGGGCACCACGAAAAGACAGTTTCAGCGTCATCAAAACCTGTAACCCGCCGGTCGCGGCCCGTCTGTCTCACCTGGTTGCTCGCTATCTCACCTGGGGGATTGTTGCGGCGGTTTCAAAAGCGCGCGTTCATCCATGCCGCGATGTAATCGAACAGATTCTTGACCGTGTTGGAATATTGCCCGGGGCTGGTTGCGCAAGGCTCACAGGGAGTGAAGCCATGAGTGGCGCCCTCGATGACGACGAAATCCTTGTCCTTGTTCCGCGCCAAGTCATATTGGCGTTCGTTGTCGCGAATAAAGTAGTGTGCCCCCATCGCGGCGAACATCACCGGGACTGAAATCGACTGGACCGCACAGATTGTCGAGTTATTGGTCGAGCAATAATCGATGTCATCGACCGCATCGCGAGCCCGTACGGCCTGGGCGCTCAGGAACGAGCGCAGCGTGAACAGCTTGGTGCCGGAGCGGAAGGAAAGATTACGGCGCGCAATGCTCGGATCGGCAACGAAGACACTCTTGACGATCTGCGTCGCTATCGTCCCATCATTGCGCAGGAGCTTGACCGGACGCGAAGTGCTGTTGATTGCTGCGATATCGGGTTGGGCGACGAACAGCCGCGCGTCCGCGCCGGCGCCAGCGCCCGGATTGCCGCCGCGCGGAATGATCATGATGTCGTCGTCCGGATACGGGTAAGCCATGCGCTTGATGCGGTCGAGCTTGTCGCGGGCGATGTCGATGAGCCGGTTCATGCGATCGGCCTGGGCCTTGAAATAGCGCGCCTGGAAGTCCTGGGAATAGTGAGACGGTCCGTTGGGATTAAAGCCGTTATTTGAATTGAACATGTCGAGCGCGGCGATCGGCGGCGCATCCGGCGGATTGTTTTCGTTGGGCACAGCCGGATTGAGGCTGCGCAACAGATTGATGGCGTTGCCCGGATGCGCATCGGCGAACACGATGCCATCTGCCGGGACGAGGCCAGCGAGATCATCGCCGCACGGGGTGAGCTTGTTCGCCCCCTTGCAATATTCCGGCCCGTTTTCAGCCACCGCCTGATAGAACGACATCAAGGGCCCGCCGCCGCTGTGGGCGAACAGCACCACCTTGGTGATACCGGGCTGGCGGCGCAGGAAATCGACCCCGGTCTTGACGTCGAGCGGTAGCTTCTCGAAATCGACCAGCGCTTCGTTGTTCTCGTAACGCGTGTTCATGCACAGCAACAGGAAGCCGCGGCGCGACAACTCGGTGCAAGCGCGGTGATTGAGGAAATTCGCGGTCCGATGCATGACGAGAATGCCGACATGCGGCGCTGGACCGGTGTCGGGCCTATACAACGCTGCCTTGGTGATGCCTTGAAAAGCAATGAACTGCGGATTCGACTGTGCCCGCGCGGAGCCGAGAGCAAGGCCCAGCGTGATGACGAGAGCGAGTGCGATGCGCTGCATGGTGGTTCCCTCCCTGATAATGATATCGGGTTTAAGAAATGATGGCGAGTGATCCTCAACGCTCGTCGAATAGCTTGACCGATCAAACTGCGCCACAGCAGTTTGCCTGCTGCAGGGCCACCCTCATCCAATCAGAGCGCGATCGTCGGTGCGGACCGGCATCGCCTGATAGAGTTCGACGACCTCCTCCATAGCCCGGATGAAACCGCTATCATCCACCACAAGCAGGAGACCTTCGCGAATGCGATCGTCTGCCTGCGGCCAGCGGACGTGCGGCGGCAGCCAGCCGGTGATATCTGCTTCTTCAATTCTTGTGTGCTGCTCAGCGAGGAGTGCACCGATCGCCTGCCCGATGCGTTGGGCCAATTTCGGGTCCGCCTTGCAGCGATCAAAGCGAGCGACGCACTTCGGCCTTTAGGCCGGGTGTTGAGAGCGCACCGGCCGGAGGCCGGTTCTGCTCCTCTATGTACTGGCGCAGAATTGAGATAGGCGCTCCTCCAACCGAAGCCGCAAAGTAGCCGGCCGACCACAATGCGCCGTGACTTTTTTTGATACTCCAGAACGTCGAGATGGCTGGGAATTCCTGTTGCATGCGCCGCGAGGAGACGCCTTTGAGGCTGTTCACCAACTCGGAAAGACGGACCTTTGGCGGGTGTGACCAATAGGTGTACATGATCCGGCTCGCCGTTGAATTCCTTCAGGACCGCCTCGAAATCGGCGCAGACAGACCGAAAAATCTGCTCCAGGCGCTTGAGGTGCTCGGCGCGAAAAACCTCTCGCGCCGCTTGGTGACGAACACCAGATGGGCGCGTAGGAGAAAAACAACCCGCCTGCCTTTGCGTATTTCCACGAATTAGACCAATACTTGAAAGGTGACGGTTGTCCCTAGGCGTCGTCAGCAAAAAGACCAACCCCATGACGAACGACAACACGTCATTCCTGCTGCACCAATGGTTCGACTTGAGCCGTCGAATCTCAAGGGACGACCGCCCGTCATGCGAAGACCAGATAGCGCTATATGCTATGGGGCCGGCATGGACCCGAATGGCCCTGAATGGCGTGCTGCACGTTCCACCGCTTCGGGCGGCCGTGAGAGAGCATAGCGCGAGATTGTGATGCTGATCCAACGCGCCAACAAGCTTTGTGCTGAGCCGACGCCCTATCAGGTGCAGGCGCTGGGGCAGTGGGTTGGCGCGTGCCGCCGCGAATACAACCATGCCCTTGAGCGACGGGAATACGAATACCGGAATTACGGGTTTTCGCTCGCCTATGTTGCGCAGGCAAAAGAATT
>JASHYD010000081.1 GCA_030043175.1 Xanthobacteraceae bacterium
CGGCTCGGGTGTATCTGCCGCGATCATGTGGCTTGCCCTCGACGCCATCGGCAGAGAACCGGCAGCCCTCTATGACGGCTCCTGGTCTGAATGGGGCGCGCGGAACGATCTGCCGGTTGCGACCGGGGCGGATTGACGGCTCCGGTGCTCCGCGGATGCCGGCAACGTGGCGCGTCGCGCCCAGAAATGATTCGATCGCGCCGGGAACGCACTCTGCTAATGCAGGATCTGGCTGAGGAACAGCTTGGTGCGTTCATGCTGCGGGCTGGCGAAAAACGGCGCTGGCTCGTTGACTTCGATGATCTGACCGGCATCCATGAACACGATGCGGTTCGCGACCTGCCGGGCGAAGGTCATTTCGTGGGTGACGACCAGCATTGTCATGCCGTCGAGTGCGAGCGCCACCATGGTGTCGAGGACCTCCTTGACCATTTCCGGGTCGAGCGCTGAGGTTGGCTCATCGAACATCATGAGCTTCGGAGTCATGCAAAGCGCCCTGGCGATTGCCACCCGCTGCTGCTGGCCGCCGGACAGCTGGTTCGGATATTTTCCCGCCTGGTCGGGAATCTTCACCCGTTCGAGAAAATGCATCGCGCGCTTTTCGGCTTCCCGCTTCGGCATACCCTTGACTTGGATCGGCGCCAGCGTGCAGTTCTGCAGAACCGTGAGGTGGGGAAATAAGTTGAAATGCTGAAACACCATTCCGACCTCGCGACGGATCGCATCGACGCGCCGGACGTCGCGGGTGAGCGCCATGCCGTCGACGACGATGTCGCCGCGTTGAAAATCTTCAAGCCGGTTGATGCAGCGCAACAGGGTGGACTTGCCCGACCCCGATGGTCCGCAGATGACGATGCGCTCCCCACGGCCAACTCTGAGATTGATGTCGGCCAGCACATGAAATTCGCCGAACCATTTGTGCAGACCGATGATCTCCACCGCGTAGGCGTCGGTCGCCGAGCGCCCGTTCATGCTCATCGTCTTTCTCCTGCCGACAACCTCTTCTCGATCCCGGTCGCATATCTCGACATGGCGTAACAGCACACGAAGTAGATCGCGGCCGCAAATATGTATCCGGTCGCGCTCGTCACCGGCGTCGACCACTTGGGATCGGCGCGCGCAACTTCGATGGTTTTTAGGAAGTCGAAGATGCCGACAAAAAATACCAGCGTCGTATCCTTAAACAGCGCGATATAGCTGTTGACGATATTGGGAATCGTCACCTTGAGCGCTTGCGGCAGGATGATGAGGCGCAGCGTCTGCCAGTGCGACAGACCCAACGCGTGGGCGGCCTCATATTGCCCTTTCGGCATGGCCTGCAAACCGGCGCGTACCACCTCAGCCATATAGGCGGACGAGAATAGCGCCACTCCGACCAGCGCGCGCAGGAGCTTGTCGGGCGACCAGGAATCCGGAACGAACAGCGGGAGCATTACGCTTGCCATGAACAACACGGTGATCAACGGCACGCCGCGAATAAACTCGACGAATAGTGTCGACAGCAGCCGCATCGCCGGCAGCGCTGAACGCCGTCCCAGGGCGAGAACGATGCCGATTGGCAGCGATACAACAATGCCGACCGCCGCAACCACGATGGTCACCGTGAAGCCGCCCCACAGCGCCGTGTCGACGACCGGGAGGCCGATGGCTTCGAGGCCGTGCAGCAGCACGAATGACGCAACCGGCAGAAAGGCAAAAAAATAAATCGCGCCGATATCGCGGCGCGGCGCCGCGAGCCATAACAGCCACGCGGTCCCGAACCCTAACATGGCGAAAAATATGTCAACGCGCCAGCGGCCGGCGATCGGATAGGAGCCGTACACCAGGTAGGCGAGGCGATCGCCGATATAGGCCCAGCACGCGCCAACCTCGGGTCGCTGCGCAGTAGCAAGGCAGGCGTCGCGGTCCGGCCCGGTCCAGGTCGCGTTGACAATAAGAAAATCGATGATGGACGGCACGCTCCAGATGAGCAGCAGAACGATCAATACCGTCATCAGCGAGCTGGCAAGATTTGGAAACAGGCGCTCCCGCAACCACGCCAGCGCGCCGACAGTCGCAAGCGGCGGCGATACGGCAGCAGCCGGGGCGGTGCGCACATAGGCCAGGGCATTGCTGTTCGTCGTTGGCGCGGCAGCGGCGGTCGGCGCATCCATGGCTATCACCGTTCGACCAGCGCGTAGCGCGCATTATAAAGATTCATCACCACCGACGTGACCAGGCTGAAACTCAGATACACCAGCATGGTGATGACGATGACTTCGACCGGCTGGTTGGTTTGGTTGGCTACCGTCCCGGCGAAGACCTGCACGAGATCAGGATAGCCGATGGCAACCGCAAGCGAGGAATTCTTGGTGAGATTCAAATACTGACTGGTGAGCGGCGGGATAATCACGCGCATGGCCTGGGGAATGACGATGAGGCGCAGCGTCTGGGGCCGGCTCAGGCCGAGAGCCTGCGCGGCTTCGGTCTGCCCGCGTGAAACCGACATCAGCCCGGCGCGCACCACTTCGGCGATGAAGGCGGCCGTGTAGACGACGAGGCCAAGCACCAAGGCCACAAATTCTGGGAGCACTTCCAATCCGCCGCGAACATTAAAGCGGCCGATTTGCGGGTAATCGAACTCGATCCGCGTCCCTGCCACAACAGCGACGATAACCGCGAGCGCAACCCCGATCAACAGCGTGACTGCGGCTCGAACCCTCGGCGCTCCCCAAAACCCTTTGTTGGGCGCTGCTATCTTGTTAAGGACCACAGCTAACGCAACTGCCGCCGCAAGCGCGGCAACCAGATACGCACCGCCGGTGAACAGCGGCCGCGGCAGGAACAGGCCACGGTTGTTAAGAAGAACGCCGCCGGGCAGGAAAAAACTCGCTGCAAACTCGGGCAGCGTCTTGAGAACCGCATAGTACCAGAACAAGAGCTGGAGCAGCAGTGGCACGTTGCGGATCAGTTCGACGTAGCAGGTTGCAAGCCGCTCGAGGAGAAAGTTCCTCGACAGGCGGGCGATGCCAATCGCGAAGCCAAGAATCGTTGCCAGCACGACGCCCACCACCGCAACAACGAGAGTGTTGAGGAGGCCGACCCAGAACGCCCGGCCGTAGGTCGAGCTCTGCGGGGAATAATCGATCAACGTCTGGCTAATGTCGAACCCCGCCGTAACATTCCAGAAGCCGAATCCGGAAGCCACGTGCGATCGGGTCAGATTATCGGCCGCGATCTGGATGGCGATGTAGGCCAAACCGGCAAGTGCCGCGCAAATTCCGATCTGCAAAGCAATGCCGCGATATTTCGGATCGCGATAGAAGGGGACGCCAGGAGCGCTCTCCCAAGGCCGTACCATTGTTCGCCCCGGACCCGAAAATCAGCGGATCGGCGGCGCGTACTGCACTCCTCCCTTGGTCCACAGCGCATTCAGGCCGCGAGCGATCTTGAGCGGAGAGCCCTGCCCTACATTGCGGTCGAATACTTCGCCGTAGTTGCCGACCAGCTTGACGATGCGGTAGACCCAATCTTTGGTCAATCCGAGCTGCTCGCCGAAATTTCCCTCGGTGCCGAGCATCCGTTTTATTTCCGGATTCTCGGATTTCATCTGCTCATCAAGGTTTTTTTGATTGACGTTGAGCTCTTCGGCATTGAGCATCGCAAAATGTACCCATTTGACGATGTCGAACCATTGGTCGTCGCCCTGACGAACGAACGGCCCGAGCGGCTCCTTGGAGATGATCTCCGGCAGCACGACGTGGTCATCGGCCCTGGCGAGTTTGAGGCGCGAGCTATAGAGCCCCGATGCATCGGTCGTAAAAGCGTCGCAGCGGTTGGTTTCGTAGGCCTTTAAGGCTTCGTCGAGGCTCGCAAAGGTGACTGTCTTGAGCCGCATACGGTTGGCGCGAAAATAATCCGCAAGGTTGAGCTCGGTGGTGGTCCCCTGTTGCACGCAGATCGCCGCGTCGTTGAGTTCGAGCGCCGAATTTACCTTCAATGTTTTGCGGACCATAAATCCCTGGCCGTCATAATAGTTAATGCCGGTGGCATTGAGTCCCTGAGCGTCGCGCGATAATGTCCACGTCGTATTGCGCGCCAGAACATCAATATCGCCGGTCTGCAACGCAGCGAAGCGGTTGGCCGCCGTTGTCGGAATGAATTTAACCTTATTGGCATCATTGAAGAGTGCAGCCGCGACGGCGCGGCAGAAATCGACATC
>JASHYD010000810.1 GCA_030043175.1 Xanthobacteraceae bacterium
ATACTGCTGCAGGGCAGCCGGGGCTTTTACATCCGGGCCTATCGTGCTTTGTTACCTCCACACGCACCGGATATGCTAACCGTCCGAACACAGGTAATTGACGGTACAGGGACTCGCACCCTGTCAGACTCTCAGCCTTGTCGGCTGCTCAGCTTGCGCTCGCCTCTCTCAACCTTGCCTGACGGGATCATGTCCCGCCTTTTCCGCAACGCTCACCACCATGGCTTTTGACCACAGCAGCTTGCGGTGGCTTGAGATCAGCACCTGATTGCCGAACTCAAAGGGCCCTCCTTCATCTCTCGTACAGTTGCGCAACGCCGTTTGGACCGGCGTTAGTCGTGACACAAGACCAAATGTGGTTTCGGGCGGCCATTGATCGCCGCGCCGCTCGCCCCACAGCCCGGCGCGGAAAAACTTACGGGGGCTTCGTCGGCAGCAGCGTCGCTGATGGATTGGAGAGTCCTGTCCCGGGGGATGTGAGGCCCGGGATCGCCGTATTCGATTGGCTCCTGGTTGCTTTTGGATAGCCCCGGACGTGACCTACGGGTGCCCCCAACTGGCCATCACCAGCCGCCGGCGCTCCTTCTGGGAAAACTGGCAATCGTGTAATTTAGCTGACAGGGAGGACAGCCATGCCATACCGAAGCTTAATTGGTGCAGTCGCGCTGACATCGTTGTCGATGTCAATTGGGGGGGCTCAGGCGGCCGACGATACAATATATCCCGACTGGAAGGGTCAATGGACGCGGTTCGTCGTCCGCGGTCTGCCCGGCCAACCGTCTCACGACCAGACCAAACCCTGGGGATTTGGACAGCAAGCACCCCTCACGCCTGAATATGCGAAGGTTTTGGAGGAAAGTATAGCGGATCAGGCCAACGGCGGACTTGGCAATTTCCCGACCGCCTGGTGCTTGCCGGCCGGCATGCCACACATGATGATGGCTTTCGGGCCGCAGGAATACATAGTCACGCCGGGCACTACTTACATTATCATCGGTTGGGACGATCATCTGCGGCGTATCTTCACCGACGGTCGCGACTGGCCTGAGGATATCGAGCCGACCTTTGCCGGTTACTCGATCGGAAAGTGGCTCGACGAGGACGGCGACGGCCGCTACGACGTGCTTGAAGTCGAGACGCGCGGCTTCAAAGGACCGCGTGCCTTCGACCCCGCCGGATTGCCCCTCGCGTTCGACAATCAGTCTATCTTCAAGGAGCGCTTCTACCTCGACAACGCCGATCCGAATATCCTGCACGATGAAATGACCGTGATCGACAACGCCCTGACCCGGCCGTGGACGGTCGACAAGAAGTACGTGCGGAACCCCAATCCGCGCCCGAACTGGCCTGAATATTATTGCGGTGAGAGGAATGCGCAGGTCTTGATTGGCAAGCAGAACTATTTCCTGAGCGGCGATGACATGCTGATGCCGGCCCGCAAGAACCAACCGCCGCCGGATTTGCGATATTTCAAGCAACCGCAAAAGTGACCGTAGCGCCCGGGTGGGGCAGCGCCGGGTAAATGCTCAATCGAGAGCCGCTGCTTGCATCGAAACACGCAAGACTTACCGACGGCTGGCTCTTGCCGGCCAGCCGTTGCCGCCACGCCGCGAGCTCGCGCTGCGGCTTGAAGTCGTGACCAATTGCTAGAGCAGGGGAAGTCATGGACAGCATTGCTGCCAGCCGCTCGTGGCGCCACTCCGCCGCCGTCGCCGCTTTCGTCGTGATCCTGGTGGTGGGTCTCTATTTCGTGAAATGGCATCCTTACTATCTGCGCAGCTTCGTTGCGGCCTCGCAGCACTCCATCGGCTCTTCGATCCTCACGGGTGGCGCTAGCGCCGTTCCGGCGCCGTCATGGGACGCCGCGTGGGGTTATGCAATCGCCTACAGCAAGGCGATCTGGCAGGCGATGGTGCTTGGCCTTCTGATTGGCTCTGGCGTGCAGGCGGCGGTGGTGCCGCAGCGTTTTATCGAACGCCTGTTCGGCCGCGCGGGCTTTTACGGCATTGCCGCAGGCGGTCTAGCGGCCGTACCCGGGATGATGTGCACCTGCTGCAGCGCGCCGGTAGTCGTCGCCTTGCGGCAGGCCAAGAGCAGCGTCGGCAGTGCGGTAGCGTTTTGGCTCGCCAACCCACTCCTCAATCCCGCCACGCTCGTGTTCACTGGCTTCGTCCTCGGCTGGCAATGGGTCGGCTTACGCCTCGCCTTCGCGCTGCTCGTCGTGTTCGGCGTCCCATATCTGGCCGAGCGCCTCGTGGACAGCGCTAAGGCCGCACCTGGCGGCATCGGCTTAGCCAAATCGCCGGACGTGCCGGAGCCGACGGATGGCTTCTTCTTGCGCTGGGGCCGCGAGCTATGGCGCCTCAGCAGCCGGCTAATACCGGAATATGCGATTATCGTGCTGGCCCTTGGGGCGGCGCGGGCATGGCTGTTCCCCGCGATGCCGGGGGTCGGCAACGATGCCGTGTGGATCGCCTGCATGGCCGTTGCCGGGATGGCGTTCGTCATACCAACAGCCGGCGAGGTGCCGATCGTTCAGAGCCTGATGGCGCTCGGCGTCGGCTCAGGGCCGGCCGCGGCGCTGCTGGTCACCTTGCCGGCCGTTAGCGTGCCGGCCGCGGTCATGGTCTCGCGCGTCTTGCCACAACGGGTCGTGTGGTTCGTCGCCATTTGCGTTGCGTTGAGCGGCCTTGCCTGCGGCCTCGTCGCGACGCTGCTGGGGCTTTAGGTATAGGCCTGGAGAACGTCCCAGAGCATGGTAGATGTGCGCCATCGTCCTCAATTATGTGTGCCATGAGCACAATGTCTCCGGCCGGGAAGGCAGCTGCGCACCTTTAGCGGTGGCGTCAAAGCACTGCAACCCGGGGACCGGCATCAGCGGCGACGCACGATGCCCTCAGGCACCGCTCGGCCTTCTGTCACGAGAGCCCCTGTGGCCTATTACCGAGTGTCGAGCACAGCGCAAAGGCCGCACTTGAGACGACGCGTTCTCGAAAAGTTTTGCGCAGCCCGTGGCATAGCGAGATGTCGAGTTGTCCGTATCGAGGCTCGGCAAGTATTACACCTGATTATCGCGCACCAAGATCGATTGTAGCCGCGGTGGTGTTGCCACTCAGCGCAAGGCTGGCTTCCGGCTGGCTGGCCTTTACCGCGAGGGAGTCGAACGGTCTGGATCACTGCGAAAGATTTCAGCTCATACGGTCATCCTCCTCTCCTGTCCTCTTGAGGCCACCTCAATAGCTTCCGTGCCGCCCTCGGGATCCGGCTATGCAAGGAATGGGCAAGACAGGATATGGTGTCCCGAACTTTGTGCAGCGAACCGACGGCGACGAGTGCCGCTGAATTGTCCAATATGCCATCAAAGCCGAGCGCCGCTACCTATCCGTAGCTTGACAACCGTACCTGGACGCCATTCAAAGTCGAGGAAGCAGCGTGTCAATGCGGGGAGAAACATCATGCGCATTTCCAAGGATGGGGACGTAGTCACATTGATCAACGTCTTCGAGACGACCCCTGAGAAGCAGCAGGCAGTCATCGATCAGTGGGTTCGTTTCACCGAAGTGGTGAGAAATGAACCCGGTTACATTGGAACTGCCCTGCACAAAAGCACAGATGGTACTCGAGTCATCAACTATGCTCACTGGCGATCCCAGGCGGACTTTGATGCCTTCCTAAATAGGCATCGATCAGACTTCGCACAGTTTCTCCAGAACTCTACACGTATCGATCCGCACACATATGAAGTCGTTTTTCTCGACCAGCCCGCGGAGAGCTAGACTATTTAGCAATATACTATTTAGTAGCTAGCAACATTCCGTAGTCACCTTCAAAGGTCGAGGGACGACCTTGGGAGGTTGAGGCGCTGCCCGCGCGGCTGCGCGATCGTCGCGACCGCTGTTCTAGCTGCCCACTTGCGGCACCGGTCAAGTCGGCGGCATCGGCCCAAGGGCCGCCCTTTGCGGCTACGTTGGCAGCAACGTCCGAGTACCCCAGATTGCTGACGACCTGTCGCGTCGCTCAACGCTGACGCAAGCGCCCGCGCCATGCCACCGGAGGCACCAGCGTCATCTGCGTATTCCAGCCGGGCCCGGCCACCGCCATGCTGGACCAGCCGGACGCCGCGGTAGCTGGTGCATTGGAAGCCGAGACCGCAACGCCCTCCGTCGAACTCCGAATCAGATGATACGATCCCGACTTTCACTACTTCCACGGCCCGGCCAAGCGAAAGTCACTCCACCGGGTCAGGCGGCTCCAATTGCGCCCCGCGGAGAGAGCCTGAGCGAATCGCCTCGTCGCGGCGCATACGGGCTAGCGCCGCCACGCCGCCACTGGTCGCGTGATAAAGATCGAGCGTCTCAAATTCGTCTGCCTTGGGCGGCGCAATTGCCAGGTCGCTATAGGTCCAGCGATCCGGTGCCGCCAGCGCATCGTCGAGCATGGATTTAAAGCGGCGGTATACTAACCAATAGTGCCATGCCTTGAATAAGGTCTCGCCGACGTAGCGCGGATAGAATAGCAGTGGATTCTCGCGCCGCAACGCGGGCCGGCGGTCGCGCCTGAATTTCAATCGCAACGCGCCGCCCTCCAAGGGATGCACGCCCTCGAACTTCATCGTGAGATAGAACCACAGGATGGTCGATAAAGTGGTGCCCGGGCGCCCCGTCGGGCAGGCGGCGGAGCGGCGCAAAATCGTGCGCACATGCTCTGGCGTATAAAAGGCGTCCCACGCCGCCTTATACGCATCGTCCCATTCCCCATCTGCCATCTTGGAATGGTGCCAGACACGATGGTTTAGGTCATAGTTGTTCATGTCGGGGTCCATCCAGACCCCTTTTTGCCAAAAAATCTTGTGGTCTTCCGAGCCTGGCAGCGGCGTAAGGATGAAGAACTCCAAAATGTCGAGCGGCAGCTCGCGCTTGATGATCTCGATGTCGCGCAGGATCGAATCCTTGCTGTCGCCGGGGAATCCCAGAATGTAACCGGCATAGGTGATGGCACCGTGACTGCGCCATTTCTGCAGCATCGTCCGGTACTCGGTGATCTTGTTCTGGCGCTTCTTAGCGCCGATCAGATTGTCCGGATTGATGTTTTCCAGTCCGATGAACACCCGGCGAACGCCAGCCTGGGCTGCCTTCTCGATGAAGTTCGGAATCCTGTGGCAAAGCGTGTCAACCTGGATCGTGAAGCCGATCCCCGGGAACTCACCTTTGCGCATTCGGATCAGGCGGTCGAATAGCGCCTCCCATTCGCGGTTGCGGGCAAAATTATCGTCGGTGATAAAGAACCGCTTGATGCCTTGGGCGTAATTCTCGCGGATGATTCGTTCGAGATCGTCGGGCGAACGGAAGCGGCTCGCACGTCCCTGCACGTTGATGATGGTGCAGAATGAGCATTGATATGGACAGCCGCGGCCAAGATCCACGCTTGACAGCGATCCTGAGGTCCGCCTCACATGCTGGCGTGGCAGGAAAGGTACCGCCTCGCCCTCAAGCGAGGGAAGCCTGTCCATGTAATTGTAAATCGGCTTGAGCCGACTGTTCCAGGCGTCGCGCAGGACTTCATCCAAGCGTCCTGCCTCAGCCTCGCCGGCAAAGAATGAGATGCCCATCTCCTGCGCTTGGCGCAGGTCGGGAGGCAGCTCCGGCAGCATGGCGATGCAACCCGAGACATGGAAGCCCCCGATGCAGACCGGAAAGCCGGCCGATAGGAAGGGCCGGGCGAGATCAACGGCGCGGGGAAATTGGTTGGATTGCACGCCGACCAAGCCAATCAGTACTTTGCCCCCTTGCCTGCGGATCAACTGGATGATCCGATCCGGGCGGACCCGCCGGTTGGTCTCATCATAAGTATACAGACGGATTTCGACAGCTGGCCCGAGTACGCTCCGCCGACGAACATCTTGCGCCAAGCCGTTCAGGCAGGCGAGTGTGTTGGAGGGAATGGCCGACCGGAACCATTGGATGGGGTAGCCATCGTCATCGTAATGCGTGGGCTTGATCATTACGAAATGGAAAAGCGCGAGCCTGTTTCCCGCAGTCCTATCCGTCGCCATGCTGCGTCCCCAGATTCTGAAAGTCATCGCACTCACGCAGGATTGGACGACCAATTCGTGTCGGATCCAAGTGAACAGCCCCACACCGGGGCGGGTGTCTTCCGGGAAGATGGCACTACTTTAGACGACGGCAGCCCTAGTATGCGTTTTCATAGACCATGCCTAGCCCTTTGTTTAGCAGAGTGTCCGTCCTGCAACACTATGCAACACCGGCTTGGGATACTGTTTACCGCTACCAGAAGGCCAGGCCACGCTCGGTGGTGTGGGACAGCTGCGCCCAGTACAATGGTAGCACTAGACCGCTATCCAGCACCATGAACGTTCGTCCATGTACGATTCCCGCGGACAACCCCGCGCTCGGCCATATGTCTGAGAAACGTCATAGGCCGAAAGGCTCACAGGAGCAAATCGCGTCCGCAGACCCCCCGGACGAAAGGTTGCGATGCGGCGGTTTGCAGCCTTGGCCCCGTACGTCTAGCCGCGCCCTTGTTCAAGGGCGAATGCCGGAGTGTGCTGCCTGCGGCTCGGACAATAGAGGTGGCAGCCGGAAAAAGGCGGACGCCAATCGGCGAGGAGGCGGATGAGGCGTCCGCCGGCGATGTGCATTTGCACTTGGTCCTCAGCGGGATACGCCAGGCCGAGCCCGGCCAGCGCTGCGTTGAGTGGCGGCACGCTGTTGAACCTCAGACCGCCCTCAACGTGAACTTTCGTTTCCGGCCATTCTTCTCGAATTCCCTACACGCCTGCATAACTTGGCAAGCGCAGATTGATGCAATCGTGTTGCGTCAGGTCCTGTGGCCGTGTCGGCCGCAGATGTTTTTCAACATAAGACGGCGATCCCGCCACCATCCGCAAATCCGGTCCGATGCGCACGGCATCGGGGTCAAGCCCATAACATCCGCACCACCGTCACCTCGTTCAGGTGCTGTCGGGGTGACGCGGCCTCGGGCCAGGAGCAGCCCTCCCGACCGTTAGTCCGAATCTGTGCGGTCACCCACTGCGGGTCTCTGACCACGATCGCCTTGCGGCTGTCACAGTCGCACACCCAAATGCCTTCTGTTGATCATGGAGGCCGAGCACGTGCCACCCGTACTTGCGCTCGACGATCCCGCGTCCGCGTTCATCGAAGCTGCGTGCGTGCCACGCGACGCGCACCAGTTTGGTACTCTCGAAGAAGCCGAGATGATCCTCGCCCGATACCCGCACGTGACCACCAGTAGCATCTACGCCGCGGCCTTGGTGGCCGACGAACCGACCGTTCGCATGTTCCTGGCGCACGATCCTGCGAGTGCGATGACGAAAGGTGGGCCGCGCGGTTGGGACGCGCTGACCCATCTTTGCTTCTCAAGATACCTGAGGATCGACCGCGCGCGCTCGGACGATTTTGTCCGCACCGCGCGCGCTCTGCTTGATGCCGGCGCCAGCGCCAGCACGGGCTGGATCGAAATGATCGACCATCCCAATCCCCGCCCGGTGCTCGAAGCCGCAATCTACGGCGCCGCGGGAAT
>JASHYD010000811.1 GCA_030043175.1 Xanthobacteraceae bacterium
CTATGACAACGGTTACAGCCCGCCGAAAACGGTCGAACAGGCGCGCAAGCTCGTCGAAAGCGACGAAGTCTTGCTGATATTCCAGCCGTTGGGGACAGCGAACAACGCCGCGATCCAGCGCTATATGAACGTGAAAAAAGTGCCGCAGCTTTTCGTCGGGACGGGCGGCACAAGGTTCAACGATCCGGAACACTTCCCCTGGACCACGGGCTGGGAGCCGAGCTACCATAGCGAAGCGCGCATCTACGCCGAGTATCTGCTGAAGAATCATCCGCAGGGAAAAGTCGCCATCCTTTATCAGAATGATGACCTGGGCAAGGATTACCTGAAGGGTCTGAAAGACGGGCTGAACGGCAAGATGCGGATCGTTGCCGAGGCGCCCTATGAGGCCACCGACCCGACCGTCGATTCTCAGATCATCAACCTCAAGGCTTCGGGCGCTGATGTTTTCTTCAACGTTGCGTCGCCAAAATTCGCCACACAAGCGATCAAGAAGGTCGCCGAACTTGGATGGAAACCGGTCCATCTCCTCAGCAAAGTTTCTCAATCGGTGGGCGCCGTGCTCAAACCTGCCGGATTCGACAATGCGAAGGGTATGCTAACCGCGACATACTACAAAGACCCGACTGATCCATCCTGGAAGGACGATACGGCATACAAGGAATGGTCGGCTTTCATGGACAAATATTATCCGGATGGCGACAAGACGTCGGCCTACACGGTTTATGGTTATCTGGTGGCACAGGCCTTGGTCGCGGTGCTCAAGCAGAGCGGCGAGAATCTCACCCGCGAGAACGTCATGAAGCAGGCGACGAGCCTCAAGAACTTGGAGCTTGGAATGCTGCTGCCAGGCATCATGATCAATACGGGCCCGAACGATTTTGCGCCGCTCAAACAGATGCAGATGATGCGCTTCAACGGCGCGAGCTGGGAATTGTTCGGCCCGGTGATAACTGGCGAGGTCGGCGGTTGAGAGATGGCAGTTAGGCGCACTGCGGATTCGGGGCCAAAGAGCGTTCGGGTGTCGTCCTTGCCGGTGGCGACAACATCGAAAGAGACTGGGGGTTTTCTATGACCAGGATTGCCCATTGCTGCTGCGAGTCGCTGCGCGCGGAGGCCACCGGCGAACCGTCGCGCTTCGGCATCTGTCACTGCACGGAGTGCCAACGGCGTACAGGCTCGGCCTTCGGCGTCAGCATCTATTTCCCGAAAGAGCAGGTGCGCACCGACGGGCCGAGCAAGGTCTACGTGCGCGGCAGCGACTCGGGGCGAAAAGTCGAAATTCATTTCTGCCCCGATTGCGGCACCTCGGTGTTCTGGTACGCGGAGGGCCGCCCGGACGATATCGGCATCGCTTTTGGCACGTTCGCCGACCCGTCAATGCCCTGGCCGACGCTATCGGCATGGGAGACGACGCGGCATCCGTGGGTGACCTTCGACCACCCCGTCGATCGGTTTCCGGTCAGTTCTTGGCCAGTTCTCAACCGACCTTAAAGAGACGCGCTGCGAACTCCTCTTTACCTTCGGGGGAGACTAACGATTAGTGGCGTCGAATAAAGTCAGAGTGAAACGAAGGGTAACCAGGACCCGCCACCGCTGTCATGGTCCCGCGACCCCGGACGGAAGGGCCGGGCGTCAATCATCGCCGCTCATCGGTGATCAGCGGACATTCCAGCGCAACGCGCATCTCGATAGCGTGCTGTGCGGCCTCACCCTGTTCCTGAGTTGGTTCGGCTTTGCGACGCGTCCCCTTGCGGCCCTACGGACCCTTGCGTCCCTTGGGGTCGCTTGCGCGTCCTACAGTGCAAGGCTTTCCCCGCGATCGGACCCAATGGCGGCCCGCCATTAATGATATGTTAAGAACGCGTAATTTAGACATCTAATTTGAGAGGCACCCCGCGCCACGCGGGGATGGAAGGGGGTGCCGGTTGGTCTCGTTGGCCATGTATTACACCTCAAATATATCGCTCGAAAATTATTTTATGATTTCATCGATTACCTGCATTTCTTTCTTACCTTCGAGAGCAGTTAGGATTTTAATTAAGTTGACACTAGTTCTCCTCGAAAGCTCACCTAGGCCATGTTCCTCAATCAAAATCACATCTACGCTATCCAATGCCTCAAGACATTTCTTAATTGCGTCAATACTAGTCATAGGTCATACCTCCCGTCTAGACCTTCAAAATATCTGGCAGAAAATCCAGATAAAGCACTTAGTGGGTAAAACGGCGCGTGTTTGGGTAATAGCCGTATACCTTTGTGCCGCCGATGATAGCATCGCCAAGGTATCCAAAGGGTGTCACAGTAGCCGGGGTTGGACATCGTCTGGGTGTCGTAAAATATGCCTGACACCTCCATAACACCAAAGCAAGCGGTCAACAACGGTAACACCACTAAACGCATGCAGCCCTCACAGGGTATGTTATTAGCTTCACCACTGTCAAGGGAGGCAGGAACAATGGAATCACTGTCAGGACAAGCTTTAGTCGTCTATAAGGTCATCTTTGACGACATTAGGTACATTAAAGAAAAACAATGGACTATAACCAACTAGACGATCCTTCTCTATGGCGCGATAGTTGCATTCGCAAGTGGAGTTACCTTGTCCTCCGAACAGAAAAATATCGCAATCTTTGCGACCATCGTCTTGTGTGCTTGCGGTAGTGTGCTGTTGCTGAGTACTCAGAGTGACCTTATGGATGCTCGTAAGCGATTAGAGAAGATCGATCAAACGATATACACAAAAAAGGAAAAGGATACGTTAGGTATCGAAGAAGAGACGAATGCGTTTGGTCGCGGTCTTAGGTTTACGGTGCCAATGCTGGCAGTAATATGGCTAGGCGCAGCAATGGTTATCTCGCGCCTCTAGAGGAAAGGGAGGCAACTAGCCTCCCGATTACAACAAAAATACATCGCCCCACAATTATATCGCACCATCGCAAAGCTAGCGTCCCAACCATTCTATTGCCTTCTCAATGTAGGTAGTGCCAGGTAGTTCTTTTTCAGTCCATAGATAGAGTAAGATATACAGTGCAATAGACATTATAATGAACGCTAGACCGGACACATAGTCCACATTCATATAGTCTTTTAACCACGGTTCGATCAGTGGTCTAACTAATAATTGAGATACACCGACAACGCCAGCTATACCGAAAACAACCACAAACACTTTCACCACCCTTACCAATCTTCCTACGTAAAGCCCCCGGTGCCAATGACCTTGGCGGACCCATGTGCCCGATTGTCCCCGATGGGTTGGGGTGGCGCCCTTCGGGGGCTTTTGCGCCCAAGCCGGCTGCGATAGCGGGGCCGTAGCGGAGGCCGACAGGGGCCAGATGGCCCCGGCATCCCCAAAGTGCCTCCAGGGACTCTACGAGCTTCGCCGAGAGGCTTTCCCCGTATCGGCGGAAGGGTTAGCGGCAAGCCGACGAAACGCACCAGTGATTCCCCTAGGAGTCCTGGAGGCGTTTGGGCACGGCGGCATCGTAGCCACGGTTGGTCGCCTCGACCGCCGGACCCCAACCTCTGCGGGGACCAGATGGTCC
>JASHYD010000082.1 GCA_030043175.1 Xanthobacteraceae bacterium
TGATGATGGTCTCCGGCTTGAGGATTTTCATCGCGTCCAACACCTCGGGAGCGAGGTGATAGAGCACCATAAACACCAGGCGATCGATATTGCTGACGGCAACCCGCTTGGGCGCCCTACGCATCAGCACATTGAGCTGATGGCGAAGGACGAGAATTTCGGTTTGCAACGCTGCGCGCGGCCGCAACAGCCCCGTCGCTGCGTACCAGATGAACTTGAGGAGATCACCCATCGCGGTGATTATCAACCGATTCGCCAGTGATCGACAGCCGTTTTGAGTTTACGGTAGGGACAGGGATCGTAGAACCGGCAAATCGCGCTCATCAACCTGCGCAACATCCACCGTGCTGGCGCGGGCATGACCTCAAGAATGGGACGCGCGACAGCTGTGCAGAGGGTCGCACGTGAGAGTGGCTTTCAACGCAAGCCTGGCGATTCGTCGTGAAAGCGCTAGTGAAATCTCTGCCGGCGGAAGGCGCCGCACGATAGTGCGATCAGTGGAGTGCGCGAATAATTCTGAGCAAGCGGCACGTGTTCGGGTCGGGGTTACGACGATCAAGATTGAAGACCCATACACTTCGGCGTCAAGATCACCAATACGCTCTCGCAGCAGCTCATGCCACCCACCGAATGGCCGATCGCCAAAACGACATGGTGCGCTCCCGTATCGGAGGCTTGGCGCGTCACGGACAGAACCGCTCAACGGGCCCCTATATCGGGCCAACAGCCACCCATAAAGGCTGGCTCCGGGACAGGAGTCTCGAAGCCGGCCCTCGCGCCTCTTTTCTAGAAAACTGCTCCTCAAAGCCGGACGAGGCCGCTTTCGCACAAACGAACCTTAAAGCGCCGGAACAAGCTGCTCGCTTTCGGTCGCTTCCTTTGGCGCAAGTTGCTTCGGTGGCAATTGGAGAACAGTCACGTGCTGCCCTTGATGGAGATCGGTCAGCAAAACGATCGTGCCATTCACGAATTCCAGAGCATCGTGGTGTGTCGTCGGTTGGTCTTTGTTAATCTGCTGGAAGCGGGCGACCGTCCCGCCGAGCTTGCCGAACCGGGAATTCGGTAGCAGCCAGCCCAGCAGGCTATGCCGCCGAGCTTCCGCCTTGAAGGCGAGCTCAGTGCCGGGCAGTAGACACACTGCAACTTTCGGCTTTCCGGCTGCGCAAAAGCCACGGGTACTGGTGCCTGGGAATTTCGTTGTGATGAGATGATCTCCAACCTCCGCAGGCCGCGACGCGATACCGTGCAAGCTGTAGTCGCACATTGATGGCGCTCCTTCTCTCTGTTAGAAGCGGTGTTCCTCTTCTTTGCGGTCGCGTTCCGACTCGAAGTAGCCCGGTTGCGATCGCGAGTTGCAGCGGATATCGCAGCAGGGAGGTGCAGGTCGTACATCACGCCAAACACCTCGTCAGCGGGCGCGGAACGATTGGACCACGAAGTCTTCGTTCCGGGAGCGGAGCAGCTTCGCAGGCTGCATCACTCAACAAAAAACCCGCCTGCGGCGGGTTCCATGCATGGTCCCACCACGATCGTCCGCGGTAGGAGTCATCAGCCTTTCGGCAGCGACGGGCGACTCCATGCCCTGACCGTTGATACCAACTTCTAGCCATGGCCGTCAAGGGACACCTTCTAATGATAGTTGGCTTTGATTCAGCGCATTGGACCTTTCGTTGAGCGCGGTAGCGGCACAGCAAAAAGCAGGTGACGTTCCGAGACGAGAACATAGTCTAGGCAACGCTCTCGTACCATTCTCGAGCGGCATAACCATTCGCCGTGTTCCATGACAGCGCGAGTCGAGGATATCGAAGGCGTCGCCGATCCTGAGCGCATTGCCAGGCGTTCGTGAGGACTCTCTTCTGCGGAAGAGCGCTGAAGCGGCCCTGTTCAAGTGGCGGAGCTGGGGGACCAGGCAGAGGGCAGACACCGCTGTCGCGATTCGCGTCAGATCTGCCGTTCAAAGCCACGCAACTCCGCCACATGCTGCGCGTATGGTCGGACGGCAACAACGTCGCCGTCGCTTCGAGAATTGTCACGATAGGCAACGGAGTTGTCGC
This sequence comes from Xanthobacteraceae bacterium, assembly GCA_030043175.1. The sequence goes on from JASHYD010000082.1 coordinate 2,055, forward strand.
GTCAACAACCGATCACACATGCGCTACCACTTGCCGACCAGGACGGTGGCATCGTCTCGCCGGCGGCTGAAATCCCGGTACAGTACGGCTGCGATGAGGGTCGGATCCGCGGCCACCAAATTCGGATAACGATCAAGCGTCCAACGCGTGCTAACTCCATCCGAACATAATATGACGAGGCCGCCCTCGAAAGGGTATTGGAAGACTGTTTTCGCACGTTATATCCTACAGTTCCGGGCATAGATACCATGCGCCGGAGTTCATTTCTGGAGACAAGCACGCCGGCGACGTTGCCGATTCCTCCGAAGGTAACTTGCGGCAAATGAGGGTCGTAGCGTGCCATCGAAACCGCCGCGCAGCGTGTCCATCGCAATCCGCCGTGGATGTAGTCGATAAGGGTCGAGACCTGATGGCCACGAAACTGTCGAAACAGTCGCACAGCGTCCGCGAGACAGGCTTGCACATTTGCCATACCACGCCCCCTATCAAGGGCGAGGATTTGGATGCCGTCCCCGTCTTCATCGGGGGCAAAGCCCACGAGCAATTCACCCCCGCGGGCGTGCTTTACCAAGTTGGTGGCAAGCTCGGTCGCCACAAGGGCCGCCCGTCCCGCGTCAACCTCATTGAAGCCCTGCTGCCTCGCAATGGCCACCACGTCCCGCCGCGCCTCCGCGACTTGACTTCCATCGTTGACGGCCACGGAGATCATCACGATTTCCAACGCACGACGGTCACCTTGGTGCCAATTCCCGCTTTTGCCTCGATCGAAAAGTCATTTTATCAGCCGTCGCGCTCCGCCAAGCCCGAGGCCGAGCCCGATCCCGTTGTGAAACCATCCTTCAGAGCCGCCTGAATGTCTGGAATACCGGGAGCTTGGCCTTCAAAGGCCAGTCGCACACCGCGTCGACCATCGCCCTCGATCACTTCCGGGCAAACTTTACCCTCTTCGGCACAATCCGCGACATAGCGCGCAAGCTCGCTTGCAGCGGCTATGACCTTGGTCTGATCGACAAGGCTCAATCCGGCCGCCCCCATGAGCGTGCGGGTCTGCCGGCCCATAACGTCGCTGAGGCAATGTGGGTGACGAGCACCTGACTGACTCCAATCAGGAAGGCATTGCCTTACGCCACCATCAAGACGCTCGCGCGAGGCTACGCGCGGAAATCGCAGTAGCTGCTGCGAACGCCTCAGTTCTCTTGGTCCTTCCCGGCGCACCGGCATCTAGTCCCGAAAGATCGCGGCGAACTCTCCAACAACTTTGAGGTAGAGCTGGCGCTTGAAAGAAGCAGCAAGCTCGCTAAGCTCCTCCAGCGGAACCCACCGCCAGGCGTTGAACTCGGGATGTTCACCGGCGAGATCGATATCGCGATCCGGGCCTTTGAAGAGCATCACGAACCATTTTTGCCGCTGGCCTTTCCAGCGTCCGCCCCACGCCGTGCGCGCGAGCTCCTGAGGCAAGTCGTAATAGAGCCAACCTCGGCTTTCCGCGATGATCTCTGCGTTGGCCGTCCCGATCTCCTCTTTCAACTCACGGAGCACCGCCTGGCGAGGCGTTTCCCCCGCATCGATGCCGCCCTGCGGCATCTGCCATGCCTCGTGCGGCACATCTGCGCGGCGGCCGATGAATACTTCACCCCGATCGTTAAGCAGCATGATGCCAACGCCGGGCCGATAATCATCGGTTGATGGCTCCTGCTGTTGGCTCGTCTCCGCCGTCTCTGAATTGATTCGCAGTTGCACCCTGATTACGTCAAACATCTCCAGCATCTCACGTTCGTCGACGCCGTCCGCGCGCATGAGGAGACGGATCTCCGGCTCGCCCAGAAGCATCACCAAGTCGGGCTCGGCTGTGCCAGGACTCGTTGCGGGTTTGCGCCGAGGTCTGGCGCAGCTCGTTGTGTTGGTCGAATCGCTCGCCGCGGACTTTGCTCTTGGTTTTTTCATGCCGATGCTCCTTTCGTTACAGCTGCGCACAGCAGCGCCGGCGTAGGAGTCATCAGCCTCGCGGCGTTCTAGGGGGTACTCCATCCCCTCTGTTTTTTTAGGAGGGCGATTCCCTGTCAGCTCAACATTTTGCCCTCGTGTCGGTGCACAGCACAGGCCCTTCAGCGCCGCCCCAGATACTCCCATCGCGGTGCGCTGCCCCAGCGATCTCGGTGCGATAGCCGACTAACGCCGTTTTGAGCGCCGCGACACGGGCGATCTCAGATTCAACTTCAAAAGCTCTAGCGCGGCGGCGTTCCAATGTTGCGAGGATCACGGCCTTTGTGGCGCCCATTGCATCGTCGAGCCGCTCCTCGAACTGTGATCTTGCCTTCCGAAAAGTGTCGTTCAGGCTTTGGAGAATTGCCCAATGTAGGCTGCCAACATTACGGCGCGCAAGCTCGTTCGTCTGCCTGATCAGGCGCGTGCGCAGGCGCGCGCGACGGTGCTCCCAACGCAGCAGGCGGTCGAGGACCCTGCTTGGGTCCGGAATCAATGTCTCTTGAACATGCTGAGTCACCCAATAAGGATCGTTGGTCAATTCGAACGAGCTGTCCTCGGAACTCCGGTAGAACTCGGTCTCGAAGATGTTGGCTGCAGCTCTTCGTACGTCATTGATCAATTCTTGGAGCCGCCGCTGGTGAGTTGAAAACGCAGAATTCGCCGCCGCGGCGAAAGAATCGATGAATCGCTCGCGAGCTGCATCAAAGACGGTCTCAAGCGCAGCCCCAAGCACGCTTTGCACCCCCTCGATCCACCTTGGTGAGCAAGCTTCAGGAAGTTCGCGATCAATGACCTTCGACAATTCGGCGCACACGTCCTCATAAAGGCTGTCTGCTCGGGACCTCAAGTCCGCGAGCAAGCGACGTTGCTCGCCGGCCAGGAGATCGTCGACTGTCCCTCTCTGTCCCTCGATGGAGCTCAGCGCCTGCTCGAATTGTTGCGACCTCGAAGACAACTCGCCTAGGGGCATTTCAAGCGTCTTCATCCGTAGATCGAGTGTTGCCGCTGTTTCGGCGAGAATGTCTTCGGCCTTCTTTGAAATGGCCCGCGTCAGTGTTTCGGTCTTATCGGCGGCCAAATACTGGCTCAGATAGTCCTCAATTGCGCGAAGGCCGCTGGAGTCGATGTCATTCCGATTGCCGCGACGCTTGCCATCCAACCCATCTCGCGCCGAGACGCTGAAGATAATCGAGCCCGAAGACCAAAGACCGTTCTGTTTCAATACATCGCGTAAGAAATCAATGAGGCGCGCCCGCTCCTCAACGCGTACATAGTCAGCTTTATTCATTATGAACAGAATCTTGGCAACCTTCGAGTCGAGGCGGCGCAGATAGTCGAGTTCGGTTTCGGTGATCGGCGGGTCGGGCGATACGACAAACACCGCCGCATCGCATTCCGCGAGAACCCGGAGAGCCGCTTCGGTATTGTGGCGAAAGGTGGACCCTACGCCAGGGGTGTCAATCAACACCGTATTGTCGGCAAGTACAGGTGCGGGATAAAAAACCTCGACGCGATCGACGCGAAGCGCATTTTTCGGGTTTGCCTCTTCTGCAACGAAGCGAAATAGAAATTCCCTGATCGCGTCAGGATTATCTGCCGACAACTCCTGCGCGGGCCGACCATCGGCGAAACGAACACACACAGACGGCGACGAGCGCCACGAAATAAAAATCGGCACCGCCGTCAGCGGTACGACGGCCATGGGCAGGAGCGGAGCACCGAGCAGTGCGTTGATGAAGGTGCTCTTGCCGCGCTTGAATTGACCAAGCACGGCCAACTGAAGTCGACTGTGCCGAAGACGTCCGCGCAGCGAGTCAAATCGGACAATGAGCGACGCGTTCTCCCTAGCCGCATCTCTAAGGGTGGCGGCTGCGTGATCCAAATACGCAGAGAGGCAGAGGGAGCGGGCGCGCTTGATCGCCCCGTCGGCATCGTCTATCGCCACTTCCGCGCAACGGCCCGTCTTGACAAACTCTGTCAATGCGACCGGTCGCTCGTTGCGTTGCGGATTGAGGAGGGCGTCCTGGGCCGAACCCTGGCCCCCTTCGACAGAGGTGCCCATCGATCCTTGCCTCGCTTCGCCTGGCGCCGTCACGTCTATCCGCTCGCTCCTTGGCTTCCTGCCACAGCGCGCGCGTCCGGATTCGGGAGAATGCGGGTGCAAAAACGCCCCGAACCGCCAGATATCACGCGGTAGGAGCCATCAGCCTTGCGGCGGTTTACGGGGGCACTCCATCCCCGACGATCGGCAAACATAAGCTTCGGGCGCGGAACACGCAAGCCGGAGCTGTGCTCGCGCACCAAAATCCAACCATTTTGGGTCTTAAATCGTTCCCGTTAGCGGAATTCAATAGACTGCGCAGCCACACCTGAGGCACTTCAGAGGGACGGGAGGCGGGCGAGATCGCGCTGGCCGGGACCGTGCAACGCCAAGAAAGCATGGAAGCATAAGGGCTTCAGAACAACGCGGCGCCACCGCAGGCCAGAAGGGGTTTCAATAGTTCGGCGGTTTGTGGGTGCCGCCTGCAAGGGCATCCGCTTCAACGGTTCGGCCGGAGTAGCGGACGACATCTGGCAGATGAACCAAACGCAACGTGGCATCGACGAGATTAACCTTCGCATCTGGAGGAAAACGCTTCTTTGCAGGCGACAAACAACGCTTAGCCCCTCGCTTGCCCGGCGGGTGAGCGCGCGGTTCGGTAAAAGGTGGTCCAGTTTCACAAACACCCAAAAACCGCAACACATTGGCGGAGATGATGAGGGCTTGTCCGTGGCGAGGTGATCACCTGTCGCAGTGGCCCATTCGTTAACACGCGACTGGCGACCTCGTGGAGGTCACAATCTATCGTCGACCCATTTTGCACGAGAGAACCGTCGGCCCATATCCGAAGGAGGGATAGTGGGCTCCGCCCCTTCCACCCGCAGCGCGAGCAGGGGCCATATTCTTCGCGACCGCTCTTGTGCTCAAGGAAACGGACGATTAAATTTGGTGACGGGAAGGAGTCCCCCCGGAACCGCCAAATAGGCTGATGACTCCTGCTGCTTAGTGGCAACGCAGCGGGAGAGACTTATCACACTCCGCTGCGATGGCAAACACTAACCCGAATGCTCGTAATGGCGCCGGGCGTGTTTGCGTACATGCAATGTTCGCGACGGAGGGGATAGTGAGCGCACAGCACCAAGCTCCCACGGTATCGACGCTGGGGCATTTTCGCCACCGCATTGCCGACGCGGCATCGGCTGAGCACACATTAAAGGCGAGCAGGATGACGTTAGGGGAGCGCATAGCCCTCTGGCTGCGGGAAGTTCGCGGAGTTTATTGTGCCGATTGCATTGTGAAAGAATTCAAGGGGCCTCGGCGCCGACAGGTCAATCGCATCACGAATGCGCTTTCAGCGACGAGCAACTTCTACCGCGAGAAAGGCACGTGCAGGCTTTGCGGTGCCGACAGGAAGGTCATAGGAGCGGTCTAGCACTGCCGCGGGGCAGAAGCGCGTCCATGGAACACCAGGTCCCGTCATGGGTCGAATCGCGCACGCGGCACGCACGCACGGTGCTTTACAAATTTCGGTATTGTCCGCGCTGCAAGCGCGAATGGCCAGCCAAACATCCGTCCTGTCCCGAATGCGTCCACTGGCTCGGCGAGCAGCCTCAAGAGCGGACCGAATATCAGCTCATCCCGACCAATGCTCGTTTCCGGGCGGCCAAGCCAAAACGATACGAGCTGGTCGGCGCGAGCGCGCTGGTTTTACGCGTTGTGCACGCCCGCCCTCCTGCTGGCAAGGATCTCGTTGAGTCCATGACTATCATCGAGAAGATTCTTGCGGCTATATTTGGCGCCGCGACCTGCGGACTAGCCGACCATGGCTGGCTTGCCTGGACCCAGGAAGGATTACGAACAGCCTTTCGTCGCGCATCTGATCTTGAGCGCCAGATAGTCGCTTCGCTGCCGCGACTCGAACGCATCTTTGGTCAAGAAACGGACGTTCGTTGGGGCATTTGGATCGATCAGTACATCCTGCCATTCGATCACCGCGGCCATCCGGTGATCACAGGCCCTACGGCGCGCGCGATCTTCACATTCGAACCTGACAACATGCTCCTCTCGTCGGAGATTATTTATCGGCATAACTGCCATCGAGAATATTTCATGTGCGCTCCGCGTCGCTTCCTCGACGGCAGCGAGGAATATCAATATCGCATGATTGGTCACAAACGTCCCTCGGCGTTGGACCACGCCCAAATTGAACTCCGAAGTCCGTTTGTGGGAAGGAGACATCAGCTCTCGGTCATCGAGCATTGTTGGCAATACGCCCGAAGGGACATGACTTTGGCGATCGTCGCGGGGCCCGGATCCGGTAAAACGCGCCTGATAAAGGAGTGGTTAGCAAGACATCCGGAACTGCGGGCAATCGCCGCGAATTTCAGCATGTTCGGCGGAGATTGCGAAGACTTTGCCAGCCAGCTGGCAGAGCTCCCTGCCGATCAGCCTGATCGTCGCAAATTGGTGCAAGCGGTTGTTGATCGTATCCGCAGGGAAAAAATCGACCTCTTGGTGCTCGACGATATTCACTGGGCGGGGGCTGAAGGGCTCGCCTTTGTTCATGATCTAATAGACGTACACGCTACGACATTTGTTATTCTGGCCTCACGGCCTAGCGGCCAGCAGGCGTTACACGCTTTGCGACCAGCTGTCGAGCTCACGTTGAAGCCGCTACGAGGATCTCGCGCCGAAGCGTTGGCCATGGGATTGATCAAAGCCAGAGCGGTCGCGGCCGTGGCTGCGGTGCGCTCCAAAGGTAACCCGCTGTTCATCGAGCAGTTCGCTGCTTGGGCAGCTGAGACAAACTATCAAGGCGATGAAACCGGGCCGCGCAACCTGTATCAACTCGTTGCGGCGCGGGTCGAGCATCTATCACACGCGCGTATCGCGGAGATCCAGCAGCGCTTGCGTTGGGGGCGGTCATGGGAGC
>JASHYD010000812.1 GCA_030043175.1 Xanthobacteraceae bacterium
GCTCAATTGTGAATGCCGCCTGTGCGTTTGCTGCGCTCTCACTTCTTGCGACAACGGCGCACGCTGCTTGCGAGGACAGCCCGAAAGTGAGGGGCGGCGTCAGCGCCGATCAAAAAGCCCAACTGCTCTCGCAGTGTAAGTCCGCCGGCGTCAACATGCACAGCCTCTGCGACAAAGTCCCGGCCTGCAACAACAACTTCACATCGGATACCAAAGCCAAATTTGTCAACGCACTCCAGATATGCATCAACGCGCGCAAGTCGATCACGGCGACTTGGTATGCTGGCCAGGGCGACGAAGGGCACGATATTGCGATCGACAACAAGATCAATCAACTCAACAAATGCCTGAAGTGAGTGTGTTCGCCTCCAATTGGGTGTAACCAATCCCCGAGATCTGGGATACATGACCTCGGCGAGTTGGCCTCGCGGCACGAAAGCTCGGAGGCGATGATCGTTCTTCGGCGTCGTCGAAACCCGAGCTTTCGTGGACACTGGATATCCCCGGCGCGCCGGCCCGATTGGTTGGTGGGGTGACCGGAGGGTGAGGCGGCAAGGTGACGCCGCGTCCCACGACGGCGGCCGAAACGCGTCATCGTTTGGGCGATCTTTATGTTAACTCACGCAGTAGTTATCAGATGCTTGCGCTCTTACGCGTAACCGGGGCAGAAGTCATGGCAGCAGGACGATTGTATTTTCCTCACCTGCGAAGCGGGCGATTCGGCCACGACTGATGCTGTTTGGGACGTTCAGAACGAATTGCACAGGGATTCTGGATACCCCGCGTTCACACGATGTCGGCCGTGGCCGACTTCGGCATTTAGGGTGGGCGGAAAGATTCGATTTCGTGAGGCAGGACGTTCTGCGGCTCGACTGTTACCTGCCGAGTTCGCGTTTCGGCACAGGTCTCTAGACGTCTCTGATAAAATAAACTCAAGGAAAGAGAAACCATGTTCCATACCTGCCTGACGAGGCGAATGACCGCCACCGCCACATACGTTGCGGCAACTCTCATCGCATCATTGATCAGCGTCGGCACGGCCGCCGCCCAAGCCGGTGGCGTGACAGTAACAATTACCAATGCGGGGAAGGTGCCGATCAGCATCAACATCAAGGATTTGAAGGATTACAGAGAGGACCTTAATGGAGGGCAGACCAAGTCTGTCCCGGCGAGCAATCTCAGCGGAGTCGATCCGACCAATAAAAATATTGCGTGGGAGGCGAGATTGCGGGATCTGCAGAGCACGAGCCAGGCGACCCCGAACACGGTTTGCGCTCGAGGCGTTGTCATTTTTCAAGGTCAGGCCGGCCATGTCGATGTCACAAAGTGCGATCAGACGACCGCCGGCACCGCAGCGACGTCCGGGGCCCCGGTTTCCGTGAAGCTCCAGCAAGCTTACGGCAAGCAATGGGGTGACGTCTGTCTCTCCAGAGGATCAACATCTTGCTGCACAGCCACAGATCGGTTCTCTGGTACCCCTGATTGCAAGACCAGGGATACTTGCAGGGTGTCAGTGCATATCTGCGAACAGATGGTCGCGTGCAATGCGGCTCTGAACAATTGCAAAAAGACCGCAACGGGTTCCAAGTGCGACAGCGACTACAAGAGCTGTCACGATAAGGCGCTCACGATCTCGAATTAACTGGCGCAGCATGCCCGCAGGAGAGCCGCCGCAACGTTTGACCGGGGTTGGACCGGCTGCTGGTGGCGCAGCCTCAAGCACCAGTATCTCAAGGGCTGTGCCGATTGTCGCGAGCCGCACGAGGGGCTTCCTATTGGCTTGCCTTTTACAATAGCCGGCGCTCTTACCCGGCGCGCAGCCATTGCACCCCAATGGCGGATCTGGCGCGACGGGCCACCCAGAATGCCACGCAAGGTCATCTCGACATCATGAGTTTTACCTGCACCGGCTTGCACGCGGCGAGCAGCGCGCGCGTCTCCCGCGCCGCCAGACCTGCAATGCAGCCGGCGGAGCCAACCCAGCCGCATCAGCTGCAACGATTCCGCGCGCGTCGTTGCAGTCGGTCTTCACCGGCATCGCCTTGGGTTGCTCGCGCTACTTCGGGTCCGCCGAACGTGAAGAAGTGGACCCCATCGGCACAACACCGCTTTCTTAATTGGACCTGCAAGTAAGTCTGTGCTGCTGTTGTGGGCAGGTGGGCAACGCTCTTGCGGTGTCAATCATGTGCACAACTGCGCGGCGGTTCGACGGGCCACGAACTCGTTGCCGAGCCTCCGAGTCCGGAGGCGATCGGGCTGGGCCTGTTGGCGGTAGGTGGCGCGCTGCGGCGCCAGTTCGACCGCTTCGAGAAGCAGGTGCGCGCCGTGCCCCGCTGCGATAGGCGGTGCGGTTGTTGATGTCGGTGCCCGGCGGCGGTGCCATTTGATGACCGGTACGCTTCATATCGTCGAAGCAAGTCGGAGCCTATTTGGGCCTGACACCAAACCAAATACCGGGCGAGACCGACATCGACGGCCGCATCTCGAAAATCGGTGACGCATGGGTGCGCGCTCTTTACGCGGCCGCCAACATCATGCTCACCAAATCACTCAAGGGCTGCACGACATTCAAGAGCTGGGCGATGAAGGTCGCCAGGATGAAATCGCCAGGCGAAGTGAAGATCAGAAGGCCATTCCGATATCACGCGCCAACAGGCCCGCCGAGATGGCGTGGGGCGCATTGCTTGAAGTATGGACGTTCCGTCGCGGGCACTCGCGATCCGCTCCGACACAAAGGCCGCCGTGTTGAGTGTATTTAGCGCGCGTTCCGATGAGATAGATTTTGCCACTCCGGTGCCAGGCCCGCGCTTGCAGGTGTGTCGCGGGCATCCGCGGCTCTCCGGCAGGCGCTGCGCCAAAAGACATGGATGGAGGGACAAGCCCTGCTTTGAGAGAAATCGATCCCTGATCGGCCGCTCACCGCGACAAGCCTCCGAACAGCGAAGATTGTGGGCGCAGTGAAATTATGGCGCGCGCTCGAATCCGTGATGCCGCGTCAGATCAGCCACACAAGAAGCCCGGCCAGCATAAATCCGCCTAGCAGCATGAACCAATCACCCGCGTTGAACTCAAGAAAACGGCGGTCTCCTGCAATTTCTATATTCGGTAACATGATCTGCTCTGCATTGGTAAAATGGATTGGTGCGAATGGAGTTGGCACCAATGTGACACCTGTGGCCAAGCTACCACAGCGGCTCGGCCGTGGCTGTGACCCGAATGCAACGGAAGCAAATTTTGTGCACTGTTCGATTCGCCGGGGCAATGCGGATCCGACTACTTGATGAGATAGAATTTTCCGTCGATTGACCAATTCGGCTGTGCGAGCGGCCCACCATCCGGATTGGCGACCCTGAGGGTTCTGGCCTGATCGCGGACAAAGTTGAGCGCATCAGCCGGCGCGAAAGCGGGCGGCGGTGTGTCGGGAAGATCAACCACCTGTACCGGCTTGTCGCTCAACAACGCGACCACCATGGCGACGCCGGCTGGCGGATCGGCGACGAATTCGAATCCCGCATAGGGGCTACCGCGTTGCGGGATGGTCAGCGGGCGTCCCGGCTTGACCAGATTGATCGCGTCCCGCAAGCCGCGGGTTGCCGCTGTTGGGTCCGGGAATATCTGCGTGAGCCTCCCGCTTGCGTCCACGTCCAGGAGAATCACATAGCCTGGTCTTTTTGTGGCGATGCGGAATCCGAGTTTCGAACCAGCCGGCACTTCGAGCTGGGAAATGAGATCGACCGACACCCCTGCCGGATTCTCCACCTTGATATTCGAGTTCAGGAATGCGAGCCGCGTCATCGAAATGTCCGGCGCCGGCGTGGCGGCCGGCGCCTCGGGAGCGTCGGGGAGGATCGTCACCGAATGCGGCGCCTGGGCGAGGGCGGTTGTCGCGATTAAAACCGCGGTTGCCCATGCGACGACGGCCCCTTCGGCGACCTTCGAGCGGATGTCGATCATTGAGCCACCTGCCATCTATCCCGGGTCGTGGCCGGGCTTGTCCGCCGTTATCTCACGACCCCCACTACGGTGCCGTGTAGAGGCCGGCCGCGCCGATCCGGGCATCGGCAGGCGCATAGCGCTCGACCAGCTTGAAGACCTCGACCGCCGTGCGGCGCTGACTCATCTTTCTCAATGCCTCTTCAAGGTCGTTAAGGTGCTGGGCCGAGGAAATTGCGACCACCTGGTCGGCCCCGAACGGTTCGCCGGCCCGTACCTGGAATTTGAAGTCGGCGCCCGCGATGATGCGGGGGTCCGAGCCGATCGGATAGAGGGTTTGCACCGTACCATCACCGGCTATGTTGAACATCAGAAGCGAACGCTGCGCGACCCCGGACACGGAGACGTCTATGCGCGCGTCGCGGCGATGGACCTTGTCGTCCGGCAGGATGCGAATTACTTGCGGCGCCCGCGCCGCGAGGCGCTTGAATCCGTTGACGGCCGCCACACGGTCGATGACGCTGCCAAGACCGGCGCGGTCGATTCCCCGGGCGACGACGTCCCCCCCGGTGAGCACATCGAGGGAAGCCGGGTCCCAAATGAGATCGGGATTATCTTTGGCTGCGACCAGTTCGAAGCGCGCCTCGCGAGTTTCCAGATTAGTCAGGCGATCGCGCTGATCACCGAGGACGGCGACCCGCACGATGCCCAGCGCAGTCGTGGCGGCGGGCCGCGGGGCCCCCGCCGCA
>JASHYD010000813.1 GCA_030043175.1 Xanthobacteraceae bacterium
GGCTTCACCAGCTGGCTGCACATGATGCTGCACCGCCCGTGTCGGCAGGGTCGGGCCAATTCCGGACTCACGCGGCGCAGCAAACCGCAAGAGATTGTCGGGGTTTTGGGCAGGCCGCCTCACCGGCACGGGTCCACCTTGCGTGTGGGCATGCCCACGGGCGCCTACTACCAGACCCAATCGACCTTGACCAAGGCGGCGTGGGAGTTACCGGGGGACTGCGACGTCGCCTTGGGTGTAAATCGTTCTGTTGATCCCTGCGTTCAGGGAGGAATCGCCGCGTTCAGTTTCCAACCCTCCCAGGGGCAGTTCGATGGCCGCGCTGCGGCGTGTTTCGGAAGGAAAAACCGATGACCGACGCCGATCAAGACGGCGTGGAGGGAGGCCGTAGAGCGCGGCGAACCCGTCGGTTGTCGTGGGGTCACCTCCGGCGCTGACAACGCGCGGGCGGGACCCCTAACGGCTCCCTGGCCGGGATTTGGGGTCATTCAGCAGAACCGGAGCTGGCGACGCCTTTTTCACCCTTGCGATAGGCGATGAGGCAAGTCGCAAGGAGCATGTCATGACAGGCCGCTCCAGGTCGAAATTGCTACAGCGCCAAGCTCCCCGAATGCTTGGGAACGTGGGTAAATTTGTCCGGTCAGGTATCGATGGAAGCCATCGCTATTACGCGGAGCGGTAGCCACCCTCAGTCCACTCCACGACCGCTGCGGCGTAGGCATCTGCCTGATCCTCCCAGACGAAGTGCGAGCTATCGAGAAGCAGAGAACGCGTGCTCGGCAACGACTTGTCGAGAATCTCGGCGTTGATCGGGGGCACGAGTGGATCTTGCGAGCCCCAAATGCTGAGCACCGGCGCCTGAATGGACGGGAGAAGTTCATGAAGTGCGGGAAGGTCGGCCGGATAGGCACGGACGTAGGCCGTCGCTTCGGCAAATCGTCGGCCTGCAGATGAGGCCGCGTAGTCCTGCAGCACGCGAGGATCCGGGGTAGTCCGCATCATTCGCTTAACAGCACCGATCGCAAGTTCGGCGCCGTCGGTGCCCTCGAACGCAGACGTGGACGGCGCCAAAATGATGTCCTTCAAGTTTCCTGCTGCGGTCGCCACACTCGTGGCGCCGCTACCCACGACCAAGCTCTCGAAACGATCGGGGTGCTGGCCTGCCGACAGCAGAAGAGCGGCTGTCCCGATGTCGGGCGCGACCGCATGAACACGGCCGAGATCCAGCGCGTCGAGAATCCGCGGGACGAATTTCGCCATGCCCTTCGGCGAAAGCACATCCGGTCTTCCTTCCGACCGCCCGAATCCGGGCAGGTCTACCGCGACGACCTCCACTCGTTCCTCAAGAAACGGCCAGATACGGTGAAAGGCGAAAAGGCTTTCTGGCCACGGACTGGTGAGCAATAGGGGAATTTCCGATCTCTTCCCACCGCGCATGTAGCGGATCCGCAACCCGTCCACGGCGACGAAACGCACCGACTCGAAGTTCATCTCAGTCATTTCGTACTCCCCGGACATGTTGTGAGACTGCAGCGCGATGGCCCCTTCTACAACGTCTTCGACTGTCGCGGAGTCGCGCACGATGCCACCCTTCGAAGGAAGCCTGTCTATACTTGCCTTAATCATGCGGGAAGCGCGCAGATGCAAACTCGTTGAAGCTGCTGACGAGGCCATGCTCGTTCGGGCCGACATCGGACCTGAAAGCCTTTGCTCCCTTCACCAGGATCTCGTCGGCATCCGTGCCGAGCACTATTGCTGCGGTGCTATTGCTCTTGGCAGCGACGCGGATACGGTCGTAAGCGCAAGACGGCGTGCCGGGAGGCCGAAGAGGGCGCCGAGCCGGCCGCGGTACCAGAAAACCAGCCGCCCGGTCCGAAAAGCGCATGGGCGAACCTCCTGACGGCTCTGGCGGCGACTTGGGACCATCCAGCGGAACCGGAGTTCAGCAACGCCTTCCTCACCCTCCGTGATAGGAAGCCAGCGCAAAACCCACGAGACCCCGCCATCCGCTACGTGGTCGAGGTGCTGAGTGCCGAAACTGAGCGGGCAATACGCGGCTGATCGCCCTCATGGTGTTGTGCTGCGATCCACTCGCCATCGCGCTGACCGCCGCAGCGTCGGCGAGGCGATCAATCACCGCGTAAAGCTACATTGGTCCGTAGTACCTTCGATAGCTGCAGTACCGACACGATCGAGGGCTCACAGCTGCTAAGGGCCAACGAGCCGACATCGTGGGCTGCACTCGAAATGACCGCGTGTAGATGCTACAAGTCGGGAGTAGGCTAATGGGGATTTTTTCATGTTGGATTCTCTACAGCTCCCTGGTGTTCCTTGACGGCGCGGGGGACGCACCTTGGATATCGCCCCCGCTGCTGAACGGAGCCGCTGATGGAATCCTCCGTTACACCCGTGCCGAGCGACATGACGGGCGACCAGCGCGATTTTCATCTGCGGGAATTAGAATATTTGCGTGGCTTGGTGACCGCACGGGTCGATCTGACGTTGAAGCTGGCGACGTATGTAATGATTGGTAGCGGGGCCATATACGCCTTTCTGCTTGCCACAAAGCCCGAGGGGCCGCAGCATCTTTCCCAAAGCGTCATCCGTTTGGGATGGTTCGTCCCTCCCTTTCTCACGATCATCGGCGGTCAGCTTTCCTGGGATGCATGGCGGCTGAACTCCGAGGTACTGAAGTACATCAACTGAGACGAGCACGATCACGACGGCGATTGCGGGATATTCGCGCTCATTGCGACTTTCCACGCCGCCTGAATGGGAACACATCGACGGCGACCAGGCGATAGACCTGCGTGCGCCGCACCGTCAACAAGTGCTATGAACGTAACATTCCCCGGGAGCCTTGGAAGCACTTCAGTGTGCATAGCCCAGCCAACCATCTCAAGACGAAGACCTGATTCGGGAATGGATGCCAAAGCCTGCGCCAAAGACCAAAGCAACCCGCGATAATTGGATAGCAAAAGGGGGAGCTGAATGCTGGAGCGCGCTATAGGCCATCCCACAACCACCCTCGTTATATTACTGACAACGACCTGCCTGGCGGCCTCCCAGCAGCCACCCGCGACGGAGAAGGAAAAACGCGATGCGTATTTCGCGTATTTTTCTTGCCTCGACGCTGCGGCTAGCGAGATGGACGACGGCAGATCGGATGCATCCACGATCGCACTCGGCGTCAAATCCCTGTGCGCCTCGCAGTTTGCCCCTACGGTCGAGCTCGAAAGGCGCAGCCTCAATCCGGCGGCGCGGCGGTGGTTCGAGAGCAAGGTGCAAAACAGCCAACTCGAAATGGCCACGCGCGCCGTCCTCCCCGGACGAGCAAATAAGCGGCCGTAACAGATCTTCCCGGCAGCAAACTGCTCGCCCTACCCGGCCACGCTACTCGGCGCCGACAGCAAGACGGCCCTGCGCTGGTTCGTGCTGGTGGTGGCGCTGTTGCTCGATCCGACCGCGTTGTTGCTGTTGTTGGCGGCCTCGTCGGCGCGGCGGTGATAGCGGCGGCATAACATTCACGCGGCTTATCCCATTTGAGTGATGCAGCCGCGGTCAATGCTGTGGTGCGCATTTAACATTAGCTCAAGATTTTCCCCCGTAGAGCCAGTAGAGTGAGGAGAGGCCCCAGAATTGTCTTGATCTGGGCATGAAAATGGTATCAAAGCGACATCGCTCTGCCGCAGGGCAACCGGCTCCGACCTTACCCTCCCCCAACTCCCCAAGGTTGGGGCCGTTTTGTTTGACCTGTGCAACGGCCGCTAATCCGGGCGGCATGGATTGAGGGCTCTTGTCCATGGCCGACGAATTTACCTCTCCGAACTGCTCCTCTCAGTCGGTTGTTTATCCAGATATCCAAACGGATGATGAATACGTCACATGCCGGGCATGCGGCATGATACTGGCGACGGTGTCGCAGTTCCGGCGCCTCGTCGAATGTCTTCTCTTGCCTTCGGGAGCGCCATTGAGCGGCTGCTGACGTTCAAACCGCCTCAGGCCGAGCTGATCGGAGTAACAGGCAGCGACCCCGATAGCAGCGAACGCGCAATCCGGTGGCTGATCGCCCTTCTGGTCCTGTGCTGCGACCCGCTCGCGACTGCATTGACCTCGTCGAGGCCGTAGTTAACGCTGTATTTCACATGAGTTAACATCTCAGCACGTACTAAAGAGGGGCTTGCCCATGAAAGCAATTGCGACTGTCGCCTTGCTGGCCAAGATGATCACGGCGGCGGGGGCGGTGGAGTACTACAATTCAGCAATTAATTTACTGTCAGGCTGCAAGGCTGTCATCGAAGAGCGCAAGCCTTACCCCAATGGCTCTATTGTCTTGCTGTAATTGACGCATTGCTTAACGTATCGGCAGTCATGGAGGCCAGGCAAAGCAAAGATACCTCAGTGTGTTTCGCCCCTCCCGCTAGTACCACTTATGAACAGGCAATGCGTGTTGTCGTTCGCTACATCGAGCAGCAGCAACCGCAGAGCATAATACTGCACGGGCCACTTGCGCAGTTAGCTCTTGAAGCATTACGCATCGAATGGCCCTGCATGGCGACGTAACCCGCACCCGCCGCACCGATTTGGGCCTATCAATATCTATCGGTCTTGCCGGCGGCATATAGGGCCGCTCCGGAGTCGACCCCCATCCGGATCCGGGCGGTCACATTGATAACTTCATAAATGTGATCTACCGCACACTGAGGTGGGCCTGATGCCGTTAAGCTTGATTAGCTGTCCATTATGAGAGCACCCGCCCTGGTCCCGTCCCCAATAGCCGCGTGAGGCTGGGGCCTCCGCCGGTCTTCACGATCTGCGATCATGCCGATCATGCAGCCCGGGGTGTCAAACTCCGCGGGCGTTATGTTTCCGTGAATACTGCGTGAAGGCTGTTAGCACCGATTGAGCTCTTCATGGGCATACTTTCCGGCGGCCTGCTCGCTTTCATTGCGATCACGGTCAGCGGCGGAGAGGCTGGAGTTTGTACCGCCGAACATGACAGGCGACACGGCGAATCTCGCCTAGATTGAGAGGAAGGAGTTGCAAATCACTAATGGTGACGAGCCTCACCGCGTATAACTGAACGGGACAGTCAGGGGAATGAGGCTACAGCAGGCGATGAATGTTCTTTCTACCCTCGACAAATGCCACGCTTAGCAAACGCGCAATAGCCATGACGAAGAGCTTATGGGCGGTAGCAAGCCTAGCTCTGCGCGGGTCTTGTAAGCATTGTGGTGCGAGACAATGGCAACTGGCTCATTTTACCGACTCTGTGCGATGGGTATGCGGACGGTGTTGGAGAACCCGCGGCGGGCGATATCCGGCCAGTCTTATATATTGACCGCTCCCTCATGGGGTTTCCAGGCAACGCGGCGACGGCCTGCGCTCAACAACCTTCGAGCGCCTGGCGACCGGCCCCAGTGATCTTGACACGGCCGATAGACTGACTGCCAACCTTGAGGTTCTCGCACTGTGTTGTTACAAGTCCGGTGCGGATGAGGTGCACCAACATCTTGCGGTTAAAGCCGTTAACGAACATGGCCGCTTCGGTAGCGCCGAGCGACTGTCGGCGAGTAATTGAATCGCCAGGCGCTGCCTTGCGCCCGCGCCATACGCGCGCTTTTTTATTGTGGTGGGCGCTGCACGACGCGTGGCCGCGCCAGCGTAGCGCACCTCGCCCAGCGGCCTTGTCTCTGATCAGCTCGATTCGACGCACCAGCGGACGCGGGTAGGCGGCGAGATGGGGCCCTCATAGCCCTGGCAACAACGCCCGCAGCGGCGCACGACCGTCGTCCGTGAGCACGAAACGCCCGCGCCCCGCACGATAAGGCCACGAACCACCAATGCGGCAACGGTCTCGCCGATGACGCCGGCCCGCTGCCAGTCGGCGCCGCTGCCCACCTAGATCGCGAAAGAACGTGACGACGAGCAGGCCGGCGTGTCGGTTGCGTGCGCGCGATCATCACAGCACCACCTTTCTTTGCCGGCGCATGGCGCATTCGGCGCCGCGGTCATAGGCTTGGCCCTCAACCGTATTGATGACTGACCAATCGTGACGCGATTCCATGTAGTCGTCGTAGCCGCGGCGGAACGCGGGGTACGTGTGATACGGCGCGTAACGCTCGATCTCTTCGGGTGTAAGAACGAGGCTGTCGGCCATCAGATGATCTCCTTCCACAATTCGACCTCGACCCTTCCGGATGCTCGCGAGGCGAGCACCCGCAGCAGAGCCGAAAGCAGCAGGAAGTCCTTTTACAGATAGTGCGCGTCGAATCTTGCGCCGCATGGCGCACTCAGCGCCGCGGTGATAGGCCTGAGCGGCGAAGCTGTCCGGGTTCAAAATGTTGCGCTTTAGGGCCGCGCTCCAAATCCCCGTCTCATAGTCTGTATAGCCCCACTCGAACTCGGGGATTGTGTGATACGGCCGATAGCGTTCGACCTCTTCGGGCGTGAGCTGCGGCGCCAATTGATGGTCCTCCATTGCGCCCGAACTGCTTTTTTGGTGCCGCGTATCCATGAGTGCGTCAATAAAAAACGATACCAAGAAAAACAGAACCGCCCTGCTATGGGCTGGGGCGTGCAAGTCGGCCTTCGTTGGCACCCCGATGTGATCCGGGCGATCGACGCTTGACGAGTTCGCGAGGAAGACAAGCCTCACGTGCCGAGGCTATACGACGCGCTCAAGAGGCGGACGAAATGACCGAGGGCGTGGCCGCGTAAGGCCACGGCTGATGAACCTCACGCAGCAAGCCAACGTCGGCCGCGGCGGCGTTCCTTCCCTGTAAACAGGACGACGATACGCGCTCATCGACCTCGGATCGCCCGTCGACCGGCATCCGTGATATGTAGACGCTCGATCGGCGCCCTGGCGGGCGTCGCTGGCTACGGCTGGCAACCGATCGTCATTGCGCGAGTGGCGGTCGCAGTCGCCTTGCTCGCGATGGACTCGTACGGGGCATCGGCGTCCTAAAAGACCGACCTCGAGGTGATGAACCATCGCGCTACAAGAGCGCGCTACAAGAGCGCAGGTCCTGGGCGATGATGATACGTTGACCGCCGAGGCGGCGGAGTAAGGAGACGTTCCCATGATGACCGACGAGCAGAAGAAGCAGATCAACCGGGCGATGCGCGATCGCATCGAGGCGACGCTGCGGGGGTTCAACCCCTCGGCCTCCGGCGCCGCGGTCGAGGCCGCCTACCGGGCCATCCTCGACGCGGTGCAGGAGCGCCAGGACAGCATCTTCGCGACGTAGGAGAATGCAATGACGGCATTGTTTCAATGGCCCGATTCCAGCCGCACGAGGGCGTTATGAGAGGGCTGATCGTAACCGCGGTCGAGATTATGCTATTGACCTTGTGCGCCCGCGCTGGTGAGCTTCCGGAACGGATCACCTTCTTAAGCGCGGACGGCCGCACCACGTTGACCGGCTATTTGTTCATGCCGCCCCATTCCGCTAGCGAGCGAGTGCCAGCAGTGGTCATGATGCACGGTCGTGCGGGAGTCTACTCGACGATCGCGAAAGCTCGCTATGATGCCACCACCTTGTCGCGGCGGCATATGGCGTGGGGCGAGCTGTGGGCGACGCAGGGCTATATTTCGTTGCTCGTCGATGGTTTTGGTCCGCGTGGCTATCCCCAAGGGTTTCCGCGTTTCAGCTACGAAACGCGCCCTGCCGAACTCAACGAGGTGACGGTGCGCCCGCTCGATGCCTACGGGGCACTCGCGTATTTGCGCGCACGGCCCGAGGTGGACCCTGACCGCATTGGGCTGCAGGGTTGGTCCAACGGCGGCAGCGCAACACTCGCCGCCATGGAGACCCGTGCCCCCGGCCGCACTGGGACAGGATTTCGTGCCGCGTTGGCCTTTTATCCGGCCTGCGGGCTGAAAGGCCAATTCGAAAACGGATATCTGCCGTACGCGCCGGTCCAGGTGTTCCACGGCACTGCCGACGAGGAAGTATCCCCGCGTCGCTGCGGCAAGCTGGTTGAAAAAAGCAAGGCCGGCGGCGGTACCATCGAAATTCGATTTTATCCTGGCGTATCACATAGCTTCGACGACCATGGCAGCAAGCGTCAGAGCAATGAGGCAAATCCGGCTGCGACGAAAGACGCTGTGCAGCGTTCGTTGCAGTTCTTTACCGAGCGATTGCAAGGATCGAAGCGTTTCCAGGGCGCGCAGCGACGCTAACTATCCTCGCCCCCTAATCCGCCTTCGGCTTCACAATTTGCGGGCTTCTTCACCCACGGCGCGTCAGGAAGATCGGACCTGGCAACAGGTGGCCCGGCGACTGAGTCGCGTATTTATAATCGTTGAAGGCAACGCAACGCTCACTGTCACCGCAAGGCCCAACACTGCGG
>JASHYD010000814.1 GCA_030043175.1 Xanthobacteraceae bacterium
CTTGAAGCCGCAGGCCGCGCAAGTGGTGAAGCAGCATGGCGAAATCGAGTTAGGGGGCTGGCCTGCTCCCAATCCGAGCAACCAGTGTTGGCCTAGCGGCGTGCCTTACGTTTTTTGGAACCTCGGCATGCAGATGCTTCAGCAGCCGGACAAGATCACCATCCTCTATGTCTTCGACCATGAAGTCCGTCACGTGCGCTTGAACCAGCCTCATTCGGCGCAATTGACACCGTCCTGGTATGGTGATTCCATCGGTTACTATGAAGGGGACACGTTGGTGATCGACACCGTCGGGTTCAAGGTCGGCCCATTTTCAATGGTTGACCATTACGGGACGCCGCACACCGGGGCGCTCCACGTGGTGGAACGGTATCGGCTCATTGATTACGAAGCCGCAAAGGAAGCGTTGAGACGCGACGCCAAAGAGAATTTCCGATTCAATCCCCGAGCTAATGACTACGGGCTAGTTGTCGATCCTGCTTTCAGCGGTAAGCACCTCAACCTTGAACTCACCGTTGAGGACGAAGGCGTATTCACCATGCCGTGGTCGGCGACCATCACCTACCAACCCGCTTCGGGTGAATGGCCTGAATTTGTGTGTGCCCAAAATCCGGATGAATTCCTCCGGAAATCTGCCGTGCCGATCGCTGACAAGCCGGATTTCTGAGCCGGCGAGGGAACGGTCAATCACTTCTTTGGCCGTCGCGCCACTCGTGGCGGAAGACGATCTCGGTGTCCAGCCAGGCCTCGGCCGGACCGGAGGAGCGCGTCGCTTCTGAGCCAGGGCTGCAGCAAGCAGTCGCTCAACACCGGCGACGCAGGTCACCTTTACTCCTTCGCCACCGCCTGAACGGCGCTGCGCTGCCGAATGGCCGACCGACTGTCCCGAGAATGAGCCATTTTTCGGGACAGGTCCGAACCCAAGATGCGCTTGATCTCTTTCATTGTGCTTAGTGCTTACTCGGGATAGCTGCATTCCTCCCGACTCTGGGCGACGGCGGGAGCGCCGCACGCGAGGGTCGCCATCAACCCGGCTTTGCTATTGCTTCAACTGCAGACGCCGCAGCTGGCGACCGCCTCGGACTATTTTCTTTCTTCGAAATATTTTTGCCTCCTCGCCGTTGAAAGCGCCGGCCGCGTAGCCCATGATCGGCTCACACAAGCTCTCGTGGCATGAGGGGGGCCAAATGAGGGGTCGCGAATCGATACCTTTGGTCTGTGTTGCCTGTTGCGGCATCCTCATCGCGGCCGGCAGTGCGTTGGCGCAAACGCCGCTGCCTTTGCCACCCGAGATTGCGGCGCCAAAAGATGTGCCATTTTCTGGTACGATTCGTCTCGCAGTCGATGCAACCGACGTGACGCGCCATATCTTCCGCGTGAAGGAATCGATCCCGGTGCAGAGCGGGCCGTTGACGCTGCTCTATCCCAAATGGCACCCGGGGAATCACGCTCCTACCGGCAGGATCGACGCCCTCGCCGGCTTGGTGATTCAAACCAACGGCCGTCGGGTGGAGTGGGTGCGCGACACGGTCGATATCTATGCATTTCACGTTAACGCACCCTCTGGCGCTACCACTCTTGATCTGGAGTTTCAGTTCCTTTCGGCGGGTGACGGCAACGAGGGGCGCATCGTCACAACGCCGGAAATGCTCAATCTGCAGTGGATCAGCGTCGTCCTCTATCCGGCGGGCCATTTCGTGCGGCAGGTCACCTTCGAACCAAGTTTAACGCTTCCGGACGGTTGGCAGTTCGCGACGGCCCTTGAGGCTCAATCCACCGGCGGCTCCTCCACGACCTTCAGGCCGGTTTCCCTAGAGACCCTCGTGGACTCGCCCGTATTTGCCGGCCGGCATGTCAAGCGGGTGGAGCTGGATGCGTCCGTGCCGGTGCGGCTGAATGTTTTCGCCGATCGCGCCGACCTGTTGGAAGCGAACCCCGAACATCTCGACGCGCATCGCGCGCTGGTGACTCAGGCCTATAAGCTTTTCAATTCCTACCACTATGACCACTACGACTTCTTGCTCGCCGTTACCGATCGCATGGGTGGGATCGGCCTGGAACATCACCGCTCCAGCGAGAATGTGACTGCGCCGTCATATTTCACCGAATGGGACAAGAACGCGGATACCCGCGAGCTGCTACCGCACGAATATGCTCACTCCTGGAATGGCAAGTTCCGGCGGCCTGCAGATCTGTGGACGGCAAACTACAACGTGCCCATGCGCGACAGCTTGCTGTGGGTCTATGAAGGCCAGACCCAATATTGGGGACGGGTGCTGGCGGCGCGAGCGGGGCTTTGGAGCAAACAGCAGGCCTTGGATGCCCTTGCCGACGTCGCCGCGGTATACTCCCACCGCGCCGGGCGCGAATGGAAGTCGCTTCAGGACACGACCAACGATCCAATTACCGCCGGTCGGCGCGCCATTCCCTGGCGGAGCTGGCAGCGCAGCGAAGACTATTACTCGGAAGGCGAGTTGGTTTGGCTCGATGCCGATACTTTGATCCGCGAACGCTCAGGCGGGCAAAAGTCACTGGACGACTTCGCGTCCGCATTCTTCGGCATTGATAATGGCAAGTGGACGTCGTCGGAGTCCTACGCCCTGGACGACGTGGTCAGAACGCTCAATGAACTGGAGCCATATGATTGGGCAGATTTTTTGCAGACCCGTCTCGAAACCCATGACAGCGAAGCGCCACTCGACGGCATTGCACGCGGCGGCTACCGATTGGTCTATTCCGACACACCGTCGGACTTTTTCAAGAAGAGAGAGGCCCGCCGAAAGCTGACCGATCTCACTTTTTCGCTGGGTCTCATTGTGGGCAGAGAAAACAAGCTGGCGGACGTACAATGGGGCGGTCCTGCCTACGCGGCTGGCCTGACAGTCGGAACACAGATCATCGCGGTCGACGGCGTGGCCTACGATAGTGATCGTCTGAGGGATATTGTGACAGCCGCCAAGGCTAGTAATGCGGCAATCGAACTGCTGGTCAAGAACGGTGACCGCTACAGCACCGCGCGTATCGATTACCACGATGGCCTGCGCTATCCGCATTTGGAGCGTGACACGAGCGGTCCGGCACGGCTCGATCAGATTCTGGAGCCGCGGAAGTAGAGCATTTTTGATAAGTGCGGTTCCCGGATTTCCCTGCGCTCCATCTAAGTTTTCCACCGGGCCTAACCCGACCTACAGCGCATGAAAGTTCTAGCTCGTCCATTCGAGCATCACTCCCCGGTGAGGCAGGAGCACGGCCGGACAATTCCGTGGCACTAAATCGCTTGCGCGACAGCTTGCTGCCCGGCCGGCTCGGTCGTGCGCACTGTCCCTGGGGGAGAGATCGTCGGTCGCGCGCCCCCTCTTCTGCCCAGCTGGGCGCGCCCTTCCCTCGCCCTTAGAGGCTTTGTCATTGCCTTCCTGAACTCCGATCCGAGATCGACCCGCGCAATCAGGCCACCCGCAGCCCACATAGGAAGTACCGCCATGTCCGACAAATCAACCTGGATCCGTGAGTTGGCTCAACTTACGGATTTGGGATCAATCGCGACGATTTGGGAATTTCGCGCGCCCCACTCTGTGCCTGCTTCGCTATCCAGGCTGACGGCTGTATGCTCAGCCGGCACGTTACCCGTTTGGGAGATCAGAGATGAGTACAATGCGGATTATGGCGGCTGCCGCCTTTGCCACAGCATTTACGGTTTCCACCGCGTGGGCCCAACAGCAGACCCAGCGTGTTGCTGGCGTTATCGATAAGATCGACGGCAAAACGCTGTACATTAAATCGGCCAGCGGCCCGGTCACCCTGACGCTCGCGGACAATGCGGTCATTGTCGCCCGGGTGAAGGCGACAGCCGCCGACATCAAGGCGGGTGACTATGTCGCTACAGGCGGCGTTCCGCAGCCCGACGGCACTCAGAAGGCAGTGGAGCTGCGCATCTTTCCCGACAGCATGCGTGGCAATGGCGACGGACATCGGCCGGGGTGGCCCGGTGCCGCCAACGGCACCATGACCAATGGCGCCGTCGGTCAGACCGTCAGCAGTGTCGACGGCCCCGTCCTCACGGTGAAATATAGGGACGGCGAGAAGAAGATCATCGTCGGCCCGAGCGTGCCAGTTCAGCGTCTGGAAATGGCTGACAGGAGCCAGCTTAAAACCGGGGCCGCCGTCGCGGCCGCCGCCGCCACCAAGCAGCCGGACGGCACCTTCACCGCCGCCCGCATCGATTTCGGCCGCGGCGACGTCGTGCCCTGAGGAGCAGCTAGGCGCGGTAAATTGCGGCCCGGAGACGAACGCAAGCGTCGGTCTGGGCCGCACCCTTCGGAGGTCGTGGGTGAAGGTCGAATCGAGTAAAACTCGCGACCAATATCCGCAACGACGACAAGTAGGCGTAGCGCTTTCTGCAGTCCTGGGAGTATCGGGAGAAAGCTCTCGGCAAGCGGCTACATTCAAGGCGGCCGCCAATGCGATAGCAAGAGGGTCGCAGCACGAGACCGTTAGCACCATCAAAAGGTGCACGATGACATTGGTGCATCCCCCGGTCAAACGTAGGCTAATCTCGGCATCAGAAGTCAGCTCCGGGCTCGGCCGTTCGCTTCGGTCGACCTGCACGCCAGCTACAATCAAGTCATCGCACTCGGGCTGACGCTGTCGCCATCGGCCACGCGACAAGGGCGGCCGTTAAGGTGGCGCGGTGTACATTTAACGCGGATGGCTCAGATCTTGCGCCCTGACCCTTCAACGGCGCAACTTCCCGCGGCTTGCGCGAGTAAGGTTCCCATCCGACGCTCCGGCTGGCGCGTTGCGACGACCGACGTCAGGCTGGTCCAACAAATCGCTCTCAAGACGGACCAGAAAAGCGCCATGGAGGTGGCGCTGCCCTTCTTGAGTTGGGAGTTGCGGACTATCAACTCCGAAATCGCTCGCCGTTTGCCCACCCTCGCGCTCTTCAAAGCGAACGTCGCGGAGCTCCGCATCGGTGATCCGAAATCCCACCTATGCAAGAAGCGAGTGATCCGACCGGAACAACTCTGAGGAAAGGACCCGGAGCGAACGATATCATCGCAGATGCGTTAGGTAGCTGGATCGCGACTACCTGGGGATATGATGATGAAACCCGCAATTGTCGCTGCGCTATCCCTGCTCGCCAGCATCACCTCGGCCGCAGCGCAACCGGCCGACGTCGCACTCAGGTTTGATTGCTCGGCCTTCAGCCACATACTTTGGGCATGCCTACCGCCGAGTAATGCGCGCGACAGCGCAGATGCCATGGCCTCAGCTTTCATGTCCTCAGGGATACAACTCGGGCGCGAGCGCCACATGTCCGACGGCAAGTTGAACGCGGTGGCCATGGCGGCATTGCAACGCCAACGCGGCAAGACCGGCAACACCTGTAGCAGGCTCGATGTACTGGTGCGGGACTACGGCAAGCTTTGCGATGCGCTGATCGATTCGCATCGGGCCAACACGGAAAGCGCTGAGGCACCCCGGCGCCGCCGCGGCAGCTAACTAACGAGGCTGTGGGACCGCGGGCCGCCCAATCGTGAATTCCCCCAGCGCCACGTGTGCGATCGATCTTCGCTTGTACCACCGCGACACAGACTCTCGTCTCTCGTCTCTCGTCTCTCGTCTCTCGTTGCTTGTTGCTTGTTGCTTGTTGCAATGTTGCAGCGTTTG
>JASHYD010000815.1 GCA_030043175.1 Xanthobacteraceae bacterium
GCAGAGATTTTGGAATCGTCATGTACCCTCTCTGAGCGCCCTCGGCGAGGTCATCCGGGCGTGTCGACAAGCGGTGGCAGAGTTTCCTCAACTATCACTTTCAACCACCAAGCTTGCTGCGGCACAAGGGGCACTGGCCAGGAGCTTCAGCGATCAATCTGCGGACAGGCAATGCCGCGACCGGCCTTAAGCCCGTAACGGCTTGTCGTTCATTGCTGCTAAACCGGCCCGTTTGCAGGTCAGATCGTTTTGCATCTGCACCCCCTCGCGCCATCCGCCTCGGCCGATCGATACATTTGACGTCGGCTGGGGTCAAAAACGGCTATCCGGCCACTCGATCGGCACGTCCCCAGGACCTCATGTAAGCTGACGACTCTGTGCATCGCGCAAGTCGTCTGCCAATTCCGGACTCCTGCATCGCAGCAAAAGAGCCTCTACGCTACTCCGGAAAAGGTGATTATTATACCTCTGAGCTGCCCGTTCGGGACGTGCCGAAGTCCATCTTCAGCGGCAGCAAGAAGGCCGTCGGCGGGCTTCACACTCCGAAAATCCCTCGGCACCCCGTCACGGTCATCGATTATTTGGCGATGCCTGCGGTTTGTCTCCTGGAGGCCAGCAATCATGTCTTGCACAGGGCGGAGCACCATGAATCGACTTAGCTGCCATCAGCCTGGGAGATTTTGATGATTATCTCGCCAACGAGGTTCTTGTGCGTAGGCGCATTGGTTCTCGTACCCGTCATATGCCGCGCCGAAGCGCCGCTGCGTATCGCCAAGCAAGGCAGCATGGAGGCGGGCGGACGGACGATCGATTGCCGGACCAACGACGGCGGCGATCCCAATAGCACCCGCTGGCCGAGTGGCCACGTCGTTGTTGACAACGTCTACGCCACCTACCAGTACCCCGCCGACCAGCGTTATCCTTATCCGATCCTGTTCAATTCCGGCGGCGGGCACACGGCGCGGGTCTACGACACTACGCCCGACGGCCGCGAAGGCTGGCTCACGCTGTTCGTGCGCGAAGGATTTGCGGTCTATGGCGTCGATCGCCCGAACACCGGGCGCTCCGGCACTGACATCTGCAAGATCAACGAGGTGAAGCTCGGAAAAGCTCCTGCGCGCGAACTACCCGCGATCAATCGCTATGCGGCGGAATCGTCCTGGGTCACCTTTCGTTGGGGTCCGAAATTCGGTGAGCCTTATCCGAACACCCAGTTCCCGATCGAATTCGCAGACAATTACTACCCGCAGACCGTGAGCACCTATCGCGATCCCGAAGAGACGTCGAAGGCGGTCGCGGCGTTCTCGGCGCTGATCGACAAGATCGGCGAACCGCTGATCATCCAGAGCTGGTCGTCGTCGGGTCTTCTTGGCTACCTCACCGCCATCGAACGCCCGCAGCGCGTGAAAGCCATTCTCGCGGTAGAAACGTCGGTGACCGCTTTTGACATGATCTCGGCCGAGGGACGGCAAAAGCTCGCGAAAATACCAATTTACATCGTCATCGGCGACCATGCGCAGGACCGGGTCGAGGCCTCACGCAGATTCCAGAGGGAGATGGCGCCCATCGGCGGCCAGGTCACCGTGGACGTGCTGCCCGAGGCCGGCATCTTCGGCAACGGCCACACGATGATGTTGGAGAAGAACAACAAGCAGATCATGCACCGCATGATCGCGTGGCTCGAAGGCAGCGTGTTCAGGCCCAAATAGATCCTATGCAGGCGCGACGGACGGAGCACAGGAGTACTCTGATAAAAGCCGGCGGGCCGCAAGACTTACGTGCGACGGACGCCTCAGCAGGTGCTATGAACGTAACCATTCCCCGTGGAGGAGGATTGCTGATGAAGAGGGTTGCGACATGCGCCGCCATGCTGGCGCTGGGCGTTACGATGGCGGGGGCGCAGGACGACGACATAAATAGTGCAAATTTCATGCTGCCCCATTGCAGGGCATTGGTCGCGAGGGAGTCAAGCAACTTTGTTTTTCAGGGAGTTTGCGTCGGAACAATAGACTCCCTGCAATTTGTGCGCCCCCTCATGGGTTGCGCTGACATCCCGAACGGGGTGACTGCCGATCAAGCATTAAACGTCGTCATCCGCTACATCGAGGCACGGCCCGAAAGGATGCATGAACTTTTCAAAGCGTTGGCAATAGAGGCCATGTTCAACGCATGGCCCTGCAAGCCGTAGCGAGCCATAACCGCCCGCGCCACTCATGCCTGCCGACGATTGCGCACGTGATTCCTCGTCGACTTCGCCAGCAGGATGTGCGCTGGCTTGGGCCTGGCGTTGCCTTATTTGCCCCTGTTCAGGAAGCGCCGCCGACGGCGCTCATCCGGGTTACGCATGAAGCGCAACCCGCCGCCGGCACTGCCGACGGTTTTGCAGGCTCGCCTTAGTCGCCGCGGAGAACATCATACGGCCGGTGATCGCCGTTCCGCGGATAGACGCGATAGACCGCATAGCCATTCGGCAAAGGTGTTTTGGTGATGACAACCCGGAACATCTTGCCTTCTCCGGCCCGCTCGAACTTGAAGACGTCGCGATAGCCTTCCGCAAACGTGTTTTCCCTGAGTGGAAGATTGGCGCCGAGCGTGCTGTTCGCGAACCCGATGGATTTCAAGTTTTTTTCGTCATCGCCGATGAACCCCTCGACCTGTGCAATGCCGTTAGTGTGCTGAACGATCAACACTTCCGATATCTTCGCCGGCGCATCGAAACGATACGTGATGTTCGCCCTGCGCGGGTCCGGCACGCCGGGCGCCACGTACATGTGGTCATGCATCACAAAGTCCGTCATCGGCGACCAAGTGCGATGGAACGGTTCCGGCTCGACGATATAGCCGATGCCGATGTGTTCGGGGTCTTTTATGGGAAAGGCGATGCTGTAGATTCCTGTGTCGAAAGCCCAGGCATACAGGTCTGAACTGTCCGGCGGAGCCGATACGCTGACGATAGATGGTGCGTCCGCCGAGACGGCGGGAAGACAAGCCGCCAGAAGAGCCACGCCCGCCAAAAAAGATGCGATAAACGAACGTTTCTTCATGATGCTTCTCCCACGTAAGGTCAGAAAACTAAAACGGCTGACAGGACGGTCAGTTGTCAACGGTCAGCATAGCGGTGCCGGAGGGGTTCCGGTACATTTTTTGGAGCGATCGCCACCACGAGATATGGAGCAGTGTCCCGCTCGCTCTATGTTTCCGGCAGGACCTGCCGCTCCAAGCGCTATTCACACCGATTGACCGGCATTTCCTTGGCGCTCACACAAACATGGTTCGATTTTTGCGACGCACAGTTGGCGTCCGACATGGGTGATCAAGAGACTCCCTGACGGCGGTACGCCGCGCAACAGGTGTACATCGGTAATCTATGTGCTGCCGGCTGACGTACCGCTCCAGCTTGCGGAGAGGACAACTTCTGTTAGTGACTGACGACCTCGGCGGCTCCAATGCGTCCCGCCTTGATGGGGTCTTGCCCCGGAATGCGAGTTGTGCGGGCTAATCCGGTAACCATTAGCGTCCCAAACCGCTCTTGAGGCGCCATCGCGAAAACGGCACTCATGATCGTTGCGGTTATTCGGAATGTCCGCATCGGAGAACGTCCGAGCACCTAACAGCGATCAGTCCTAGCCAGATGCGTGGACCCGACCAAGGCGGTCATCTCGATCGTGACTGCGCCGCTATCGGAGACAAAGTCCGCATCGTGTGCGGAAAACAGGATCATCTTCTCACGGGCTGCCTGCTGTAACCGCTGAATGAGGTACTCACGTGAGGCCAGATCCAAGCCATTGCTCGGTTCATCCAGCAGCAGCGCCTTTGGAGCGCCGATCCAACAAGCGCAAAGCATCATCTTCTTCTTCGTCCCTAGCGACATCTCGGCGAACCGCGCATCAAGGTGCTCATGTAGGCCGAAGGCGGCGATGAACTCGTTCGCGCTGTCATCGAACTTCGCGCGCTTCGTCGACGCAACAAATCGAAGGAATTCTTCGCCGGTCATGAAAGGATAGACCGGGCACTCGTCCGGTAGGTAAGCCAAGCGCCCCCTGGCTTTTTCTGACGACTTCTTCATGTCGACTCCGTCGATCAAGACCCTGCCGGCGTCCGGCGTCTGTGCTCCGGCAAGAAGGCGCAGCAAGGTCGACTTGCCGATACCGTTGGCACCGCGCAGCGCATAAAGGCCTGCTCCGAGCGAGAACGTCACAGAACAAAGAATGTCTCGTCCGTCGTAGGACGCGCTCAAATTCTCGCAGGACAGAATCGCGTCGGACGTCATCGCGACACCGTGGCGATGGCGGCGCCCGACCATATGGCTGCGAGCAATACGCTGTACACGAGGCGGCTCCCGCCTCCATAAACGACTGGCCATCGAAGTACGGCCATCAAGGCCTGCGCGGCCACCGCCAACGCGAAAAGCAGGGCCAGCGACGCAAGGCCCTGCAGGATTTGCGGCGCGAGCAATATGATCAGGACGACGCTGTTCAAGAGCAGCAAAAATCCCGTGTCCCGGACAGGCCAGTAGCGTCTCGAAACCGGCAGCGTCGCCAGATAGGTCGCCATCGCCCTGTGTGCGTCAAACAGGGTTCGGTAAATTCCGGAGAGGAGCAGACCTGCGACGGACATCGTCAGAATCGCGGTCGGCAACGATCGCGAGTCGAACTTGAAAATTTCGATCAGGCGATTTGCTCCAAACGCGAGCGCAACGGCAGCGCTGAGCCGCAGCCCGGCTTGCGTGGGCCTTGCGCACAGCGCCTTGCACTGGATGAGAAGGGAAGGCGCATAGCGACTCACGCTGCCGACGGCCATTCTCGCCATTCGCCCGCCGAGGTCGCGCCGTTTGCGCCTGGCAGGTCGTTCGAACGCGTAACCTGCGGTGAGACCTGCACCTGCGCAGGTCATAGCGCCGAACAGCCCCAGAGCGCGCATCGCCATAGCGTTGGAACTCATGCCGACCGCGAGCGCGACATCGCACGCAATTATGCCGAACAGCGCGCAGAACCGACGGTCAAGCACTGCGCGCTGGGCGATCGCAGCACCGCCGAGAAGGATTGCGAAACAACAGAATGCGTACCCGCTCGCGCCCGCCGCAGCCATGCGCGTTGCCGCAATGATGGCGGCAATCAGGATGACGCCGTTCGCCACGGTCAGCAGCGTCCCCTCCACGGCCACCATCACGCCCTTAGGCAGCGGCAGCGTCGCAAGGTAGTGCACGAATGGCCCGCCCGACAAAGCATGGCGTTGTGGCGCGAGCCACAGAACAGCCGCGCCGTCGACTGCCAAAGCAAGGGCGAAGCGCTGCGCGACATCGAGGGCGGGCGAGACGGGCGATTGCAGAAAGGACGCTAATTGCAGAAAGATCGCAATGACGGGCGGACCGGGGACGATCAGGCAAGCGAGAGCGACCACCTGCCAGTGTTGCAGGACCAGGTTGCCGGTCGTGCGCAGGTACCAACGCAGACGCTGGCGCGCCAATGCCAAGTACATGTCACGACCTTTTCAAACCAAATGCGAATCCATCAGCTCCTCCGTCGAACCAGCATAGACCAGCGCGTTTGTCCAGCGACCCTCTTGGGACATGAGGAACTGACCCCCGTATCAATGTGGTCCGCTCACCCGGACGTGGGCTTCGAGGGAGGGGCCGATCCTCTCATTCTCGAACGCCACAACGGAGCGCGTCGAGATTCCAGCGGCGATGTGCGCTACCTATTTCGCTATAGGCGGCGGCCTTGCCGAAGCCTCGCCGCCTATCTTACGCTCGTCGTGAGGTTTGCCTGGAACCCGACACCATTTGCCCAAGGCCTCGCGGCAATTGGTGTCGCCGCCGCCTTGACATATGCAAGCTTCGCCTATGGCTTAAAGCACGCGCTGGCTCTATTTCTTGCCTGCACGGCCATCACCTTCGCTATGGAGAACCTCGGTGTAGCGACCGGCTTCCCTTTCGGCCACTACCACTTCCAGGTGGCGCCCGGCCTTCCGCATATCGGCGCCATCCCGGTGGTGGTGGGCCCGTTATGGTTCGGGATGGGGTATTTCTCCTGGACCGTAGCGGGAATCCTGCTCGGCGGCGCCGATTTTCGCCTTCGGGAACGCTTCAACAACATCGTGCTCCCGGTTGTTGCGACGTGATGACCCAATGGGATCTGATCTTGGGCCGCCCAGCGCGACTGTCTCCAAAGCCTGGGTCTGGCACGTGGCGGCGCGTTCTTTGGCGTGCCAGCATCGAATTTCTTCGGCTGGCTGCTGACGTCGTGGCTGTTCTTTCAGGCG
Organism: Xanthobacteraceae bacterium; assembly: GCA_030043175.1. The sequence goes on from JASHYD010000815.1 coordinate 6,262, forward strand.
TTCGCTCTTCATTTGCGCGGCTGTCGAGACACTCTCGCGCGGGCGGCAGGCTTGAGCAGCGCTTTCCAGGCGACGGTCGGAGACGTTGCTGACGGCGCCGGCCACATCTGGCACGCTGAGGACGTGCGCGAGACCGCCGTCATCACAATGCTAATGACCATGGGCTTCACCTCGTTCCTGGCGCTCTTGCGCATTTTCCGGCCAAGCTGAGCCTGAACACTTTGGGCAGATCACTATGAAAATCGCCGGAAAACCGATTACGACAAGCCCACCCACGTCTAGGCACGCTCGACTGGTAGCAGGTGAAGCTGCAACTCGGTTCTTGGCCCGAGGCTGACGAGTACCGGATGTGCTGACCAACGTAGCCGCAGGCAGCCTTATCGGTGAGGCGATTGACGACGCGAGTTCTTCAAGGAATGCGCGTAAGTTATCTCGTGATGCGGGTTCTCGTGCCCGCAAACCGGAGCCGCGTCAGGATTAGCCGACGTAAGTCATTTGGTTTTACGCATAAGGCTGATTGGTGCCAAGGGTTCCGATCGACACTATTCGCAATAGTGTCTGCCCCAGTTGCGCGCGATATAGTTCTCGCACGTGATCGCAATGCCGTACTCTTCATGCCGTGCAGCACATCCTCACTTGGCGGGCGATCGAGAATGGGCCGGGATTCGCCCGTGGCCCCGGACCCACTGATGTGCCTTGGCGAGCAGCGTTGCCCCCGTGCATTTTTGGCTAAAATAAATACAATCGTGTACCGATATCACAAAAAATAATACTTGATGATGCATTTTGTGCACATGATTATGTATTCAATGACTCCAACGGTGCAATCGTGATCCGACGCCCCTGCCGGCTGGCCGAGGAGTTATAATCTCTGCCCAAATGTTAGGGCAGGTTGATTACTGTCCAGTTCTCGCGTATCGATACTGTGCAGAACACCTTGCTGACTGTTGCAGGAACGAAGCTGTTTGCGCGCGGCGCCGCACGCAACGGTGCGGTGATGCTCACACTATTATGGAGTGCATCATGCGAATAGTCGACGGTGGAGGCGCCAGCGCGCCCGTCCCGCCACCGCCACCGCCACCGCCACCACCGCCACCACACCGCGCCACACAAGCGCCCCCGCACAAATCGTCCGCACCTGACACCTCCCCCCCGTCGAGCTTCGATCGGGCTGTGCAAGAGGCCTTGACCGCCCGGGCTGCCGTCGACGGCCTGCCGCTGTCGGCGCACGGCTACGAGACTGCGACGATTGTGAAGCCGGGCGATACCTTATACGGGATCGCAACGTCACACAGAGACTTGCTCAGCGCTGAGGAAGCAGATAACGCACAGATCACCGATCCCAACTTGGTGCTACCCGGGCAGGCGGTGTTCTCACCCGGGCAAAGCCCGGTCAGCAACCGCACGACTGCGGACATCGAGGCCGCCGAGCAGATTGGAACGCCGCAGCGCTGGATGACGGTCGAGCGCGATATTCAGAACGACCTTCGCGCCCAGGCAGGCGACAAATTACTACCAGACCAGGTTGTGCGGCCAACGGTGCAAGCGCTCGATCAATGGGCGGTCGGTAGCGGCAGCCTGCGCCAGGCGACGCAGGACGCCTACGATCAAGTGTATAAGGGTTGGCAGCAGCAGGGAATCACGAGTCAGCAACTTGCTCCGATCCTAGTGGATCGTCAGGCGGCAGTTCACAACGACGAAGCGCTGACGCACTTGCGGGCTCCAGTCAACCGTGCGCTGGTGTCGGACGAGCAGCAGCAGGCCGGCCAGGCCTGGTCAAAAGTCCAGCAGGACACGCAGCATTGGCTGCAAAGCAGTATCGGTCTAAAAGCCTTCCCCGAAGATATCGCGGCACAGCGGGTCTCTGAGCTAGACGCGCTGTTTCCGAATGATCAGAGATTTGCGGCGTCGAACCAGGCGGCCCTGCAAGCGGCGACGCAAACCTGGCGCTCACTGGGCATCACGCACGACCATCTTGATCCTGTGTTGAAAGCATACAAGGCGTATGAGACCGCGGTGCAGCAGCGTCAGCAGACCCTTCAAACCCCGCATTTGCACAACGAAGATCCAAACGCGCCATCCCTGCTGAACCAGCAGGTGAATGTGGCATGGAGCCAGTTGCAAAGTGCGACCGAGCAGCAACTCAAGGACGCCACGACGGCGACTCAATCACCGCAGGAGCGTTCCGAGGCAATACTCCAGCGCGCGGCAATTCTCCGTATCGTTGGGCCGCAAACGCCGAATTTCGGAAATGCCGTGGACGCGGCCAACACCTATTTGCAGGTCAACCAGCCCGCGCAGCAGATCGCCGTCACCTATCAGCGTGGCGGCGCGACGGCGGGCGCGCGGGCGTTGCTCGCTGCAACCCAAAATGCTGCTCCGGGATTTGCGGGCAGCATCATCGCGGCAAGCCAGCCTACAATCAACAAGATTGCTGTCGACCTTAACACGATGGCGAAGAATAGCACCGCGGTCAGTGGACAGTTCACGAGTGTTTACGGCGATTTATCGGCGGCGGTGGAGCAAACGGATCACGGCGCAGATACGCAAGCGCTCAGCAGCCAAACAACGCAGGCAGCCGATCAGGTTGCCGACGCGCTCGCTTCTCACCTGCAAACGACCGGCACGTTCCTGCCGATCTATGGTACGTACAGCGTCCCGGCGAATATTTACGCCGATGCTGCTCAGGACGCGATCGGCAACGGCCGGGGAGCAACCCTATCGCTGGCGCTCAGCGGGGCGCTGCAGCGGCGGGGCCAATCCGCGGCGGCCAACGAGTTGCTCGAGGGATCTGCACTCGGCTTTGATGCCTTGAAGACCCGGACGGACAGCGACGTGCAGGGTTTCGCCAAAGTAACGGCAAACCTAGAGCAGTTGCGCTCATCCTGGGGACCGTTCATGAGCACCGCCCAACTCGATCAAGCAACGGTAGGTTACGCGAAACGCAATCCGCAATTCCTGAATCAGTTTGCCAAGACGCTGAGCGCCGTCCAGCAGGACGGCACCGCGATCGTGCAAGCCCGTCAGGCTTTCTCTGCCTATCAGTCGAACCTTACGAACCTCAGCGGCCACCAGGATCTGGTGGATGCTGCGAATAACTTGACGGGACGCGACAGGAGTACCTTCTTTGCTGTGCAGGAGAGCGGGCAAGTCACTAGGAATGTCGCGCGGGCCCTCGCTGTTGCGGCGACGCCGAGCGGAGAAGCAGCCTATTCCACGGCACTGAATGCTCCGGGGCTGCTACGGTCGATTCGCACAGCCATTAGCCAATATTTGAAATCGGAAAATACGACGCCTCTGAGAACCGCCGACGGCGGCGCTGGTAAGCCAAATGTTCCAACGAACCTCGGGCTCTCGGCGATCGCACTTGGGCTGACAACGCCAACCGCGCTTTCCGAACTGCAACATTTCGGTCAGCTCGACTTCGGCGGACAGGCGGTCACCGTCTACAATACTCTCGGTTTTGCCAAGTATCTTACAGAGGCGGGATCGTATTCGTCGCGGCTGGCTTCGTCTTCCGGGATACGGTACCTGGCGGCGATTGCGGACTCCAAGGTGGGGAACTGGCTCGGCAGCGTCACCAGTGACGGCACCCCGCTGAATGCCGCATACCAGATGTTTGGCAGCTTCTATTACCTCACCGGTGCATTTGCCAACGGCGTCAGCGGGGAGGAAGCGGCAGCAAGTGGCGATCCTTGGTCGGCCGGGCTAGATTCGACCAACGCGCTCGGCAATGTACTGCTAGCCGGCAATGCGTCAAAAGGCGTTATCACTTCGGTCCTCGACAGCCTTGGCATTGACGCGGGTGAGGACACGGCGATCAACGCCGCGCTGGATTGGGCGGGCCCAGTGGGCGCTGGGCTTTCGGCGCTGGCGCAATTCGGGTTGTACTTCAAAGACAGCCTGGACCAGAAAGAGGCGCAAAATGCCCTACAGGCTCAGGGGCAAGGGTTCCTAGAGGATGGACTGCACCTACGCTCGGCTGTCGCGTACCAGCTTGCCGACGTGTCCGACAACCAGCACGTCGGTCCAGCACCGGTGTTGCTTGCTTACGCCCATCAATATCATATCCAGCCGCAAGCTTTGCTTGACTTCCTGAACAAGCAAAATCCAAACGATGTCGGCAGCTTCGTCTATCTCTCCGAATTCCTCACGCCCGATCAGAACGGCCACTATAAAGCGACCGACAGCTCGGACACACCAAAGCTGTACTACATACCTGGCGTACTGTATCAAAACACCGAGGACGTCGATCCTAACATTGGGCCGCCCCTGGCAGATTCACCCAACACGCCTACGAGCCTGCGCCAGTTGCACTATTGGGCAGAGACCATTTTCGTGGGGCAGCCGACAAGCTAACCCGCAATCGCGAAGTGCCGTGGTGTCGGGCGCCCTATTGGCGAATGCACAGCATGACTACCTGGCACCAATTTCTGACGCCTCTATCCGGTCCCGAACATGGGTTATTGCGAGGAGGCCCGGCGACCGAACAATTCGATGTGCTGTCGGCTCGTCGGTTCTGGGCTTGTTGGCGGCGGGCCGTCGTCCTCGCATCCACCGGTGAATTTCACAGGCCCCGTTGCTGACAAGAGTATCTTTCTGGCGACGATCAAAGCGAGCGACGGACCCCGGCCTTTAGGCTGCCTTTAGGCTGGGGGTCAGAGCGCACCGGCCGGAGGCCGCTGCTCCTCTATGTACTGGCGCAGAA
>JASHYD010000816.1 GCA_030043175.1 Xanthobacteraceae bacterium
AATCGTCATCCCGGAGGGATGGCGGCATGTCCCGAGCGGGGACGGCGTCGGCGTGCTGCGCGACGGCGCTGTTTCACCCGGCGCCGCCGCCTGCTTTGGAACGCCGGCCGGACGTCAGCGCGGTCCTTGACGCTGCGTCCCTGGCACGCCACAGATCAATTCCCCGCTCGGCGCTGTGGCTGTTGCGGGAGTGCTACTCTCTCTCCTACGGCGCGATTGAGCTGTATCGCGCATGATCGATGCGGATCAGATGCTGGGCCGTCCGTCCCTGGCGCGGTCGTGAGCCGCGGCACGGGCAAGGCGCACGTGCGGTGACGGCAGCAATATGTCTCTTCGTGGCCCAAGGCTGCCGAGCTGGCGCGACGCGACAGGTCGGCAGCAATGTGGGGTAAACCGGACGTGCTGCCAACGTAGCCACAACGGCAGCCTGACGCAGTACGCGCTGTGTGACGTACGTAGGCGGTCGAGATGCAGGCTGAGGCTGAGGACCACGCTGAGTTCGTTGTTACCGGGCACTCCATCGGCCTGCTGAACGTCCCTTGGTCGGCGGTGAGCGATCGCGACTTGCCCATCTAGTTTATTAAAACGCTGAAAGCGATCTGAACAGAAGCTCAGGCTCGGCGAACCGGAGCCGGTAAATCGGGTCAGCCTCGCCCTTGGCAAGCTCGTCTCGGGCGAGTTGCCCGGTCACGATCGGATCGCGCCCGATGATGCTCTGAACGCCCTCATCATCGGCGATGGCCTTCACCTCGAGGGGGTGGAGTTTGCAGAAATCGGCAATCTGGTCGAACGTCAGTGCTGTGTTTTCGACCAGCCAGACTGCGGTTGCCTTCGGCATAAGGGGCTGGGCCGTCATGGTAAATTCTCCTGCGCTCCGGCCGCCCGGCGGGTCGAGCCTATTGCCATCAAAGATGACGTGGATAACCGTTAGGTCCGGAGCCGACCTCGTCGACATCGGTAAGCACGCCCAGCATCGTGACCTCAATACGACCAATCGGCACTACATCGTGCCGCCAATTGAGACCTCACGACGGGTTGCGCGGGCGCGGGTCGCACACCGGCAAAAGCAGAATAAAGCGTGAAAACGCGATTTCCCACAAAATTCCCAACGTTTCCAACACGATGGGCTAAGTCATTGGTACAGCTGGGTAGACTCGAACTACCGACCTCCTGATCCACACTCTGAAATCAGTGCATTCACGACCCTTCATCGGCAAGGAGTCGATGCTGGAGCCGGTAAAGCATGCCGTCGGCTCATGGAATTTCGCCGAGGTGTCGCCGCTGCACGTCCTGGGCAACTTCAACGGCTTCCTCAAGTCGGTGATCCTGCGGGTGTCGGAAGCGCGCGACCTCGGCACCCGATCGAGTATCCGAACGGTCAGGAGCGCTCACCCACTGAAAATTTTCCTGATCTACGGATTATTAATGCTTTCAGGTTTCAGTTAGCGTGCGCGCGGCTTACGCATTCAGTTTCCGCAAATCCAGGGTCCGGGTACTGAAGCACTAAAAGCACTGAACTCATACCCGGATAAATTATGTTGGCACGATGGTGAGAATTCATGAACGCTCACGCCTTGGGCTGAGCCGGAGTGATCTTTTCACTCCATGCCCTCAGGATTGCTCCGGCCGCGGGGTAGGGCGCGCCTCCAGGTCTGCTGCTCTCCGCCATCCGGCTACAGAGTGGGTGCATTCCGCGTCCAGCCAGGCGACGGCCTCTTCACAGGCTCACTTGATCCTGAAGATCGGCCCCCGCGGTACGAACGGCAGATTGCGGCCGGACGGTAGCACGAACGCGTGCTCCAGGCGGATGGTCAGCGCATCGTATAGGCCGTTCGGTGATGACCGACCAGCGCAGGCATAGGTGATGTCCTCTCGCGAGGTGACACTAAATGATAACGCCGCTCCGCGCGATGAGAGCGGTGAGAGGAGTTTGCTCGTCACTGAGAACGTCGCGAGCGGTTAGACCCAGTTCTCCGCCCGGACGCCCGGCATTCGGGTGAACTCCCGCATATTGTTGGTGACGACGATCAGCCCTTCGCTGCGGGCATGGCCACCGATCTGCATGTCATGCGGTCCACGAGGTGTTCCTGCCCGCTCCAATTCCGCCCGGACCTGCCCGTAGTGCGCGGCCGCCTTCTCGCCAAAGGGCAGCACATCCAGCCGCGCCGCAAAATACTCGATTGCCGTCAGGTTCTCGACACGGCGGGCCGACTTCTCCGCGCCATAGTGCAACTCGCCGCGCGTGATGCTGGAGACGCAGAGTTGCTCGGCCAGCGCATTGAACTTGTCCCGAAGCTCCTGCGGATAGCGCTTCATGACATAGATGCAGATGTTGGTATCGAGCATATAGGTGAGCATCACAGCGGCTCACGCTCTTCCGCTCTCGGCGGCTCGCGTTCGGCCACGAAATCTTCGCTCGCCAGTGGTCCGTTCAAGAACAGATCGTCCCATCGTCTGCCTTGCGGCACGATCACGCGGCTGTGGCCGATCTTGAGAATATCGACCTGATGCACGTCGTCGGGAAAGGGCACTGCCTTGGGGAGCCGAACCGCCTGGCTGCGATTGCTGATGAAGGAACATTCGGTTACAAATGCACTCTCGGTAGGACTCCTGGTGAACGCCACCGCGCTCGCCAGCACGACGGCGGAACGCCACATCATCGAGCGCCAATCCCTCATTAGTCATTCCCAACACGGAGGATCGTCATTCGCCAGGTCAGCCGAGTTGTTGGCTCGAGCCAGGGGTGTCTCGGCCGCTCACGATACCTAATATGGCTGGCCGTACACCACGCCTCCGTACCGATTTCTTTTTGCCTTCTGGTTATCGGGTCGCGCCGCGAGGTTAAGGGTCACCAAGGGCAGTGCAGATAACCCGTGCAGTACGTCCGAATTACTCCAGCTAGTCTAGCCGACCCGCTTTGTGCAACACGCAAGTCGGCAGAGGCGAGCCAAGATCAGACATTACCTGTCGCGCGAAAGTTCACTCGTCAAATACTTTTCGACAGCCCCTAGCGCTCATCTTCCTCCCGGAATTAAATCCGCGGTCCCGTGGCGAGTCTTCCCAAAAGGGGGCCCTCCTTGCGCCCGCTCTCCCTAAAGGCCACATAGCGTGCAGCAGGCCGTGAGTAGCCCCGGTATCAAAACTGGAAACACGATTCGGCGTGGCACTCGCTGCGGACGGCGGGAAACTACGGAAACCAGTAGCGACACGCCGTGCATCCAGAAGGTGTCCTATGAGCGTCGCAGCGATGGCCGATCTAGCGGAGTGGCTTCAGGAGGCACAAAGCGTAGTCGCTATCATTGGACTCCCCGTACTCGCACTGACCCTGCTGATGATTTTGTGGCAAGCACAATACGCGCACCACGCGGCAATGAGTCAAGTATATCAGAATACAGCCAACGACTTTGCAAATTTACAGAGATACTTTATAGACAATCCTGAATTTAGACCATATTGTCTATGACGGAAAAACAATAGACTCGTCGCAACCAGATTATGGACGAGTCTCTGCAATAGCAGAGTTTTTGCTCCACGCAGTGCATAACATGACAATACACCGCCGATACATGCGAGAGTATCCGTGGCAAGTTTGGGAGAGGTCTCTGCGTGACATCTATAACGAGAGCCCAATACTCCAAAAATTCCTGCGTGAGCATCCTGACTGGTATATAGATGAGGTACATAGGATGCTCACGGGGCAGATCGCCTACTTCGGGCGCCAGCCCAACCCTCTAGTCCGTGTGCCCGAGAAGCCGCACTCAAGACAGCGGGATCCAAGTATAACTGATAGCGATAGCCGTCCTAATCCTGTTCACCGAGAGTTTGGACGTAGGTTTTGCCGTACGGATAGAAGCGTTCCTTACGGCCCTGCTCCCACGCCGCTTTGAGTTCGGGTATTGTGATGTCCCAATCCGGCCGGCATTTCTTGAGCACCGCACGTAAGTCCTGGCGGAGTTCTTCCAGAGTCGGGCGCCCAAAGAACCAGTAGCCATTATAAATTTTATGTACGATGAGGCCAGGCTCGAGCACGATGACATGGGGAATCATGGGATTGTGGAGAGGATCTGTGTATTCGGCGATGTCGAGGTCTTTTTGGACGATGCGCTTCACGTCAGAGAGGAAAGGCCAATGAGCGCCGACGCCGCTGCGATACTCGTTCGTCTCCGTGATGTTGTCGGTGCTGATCGTGGCCAGCCGGCAATAGCCGACCTCCAGCTCACGATGGAGTGCTACCAAGCCTTCAGCCTGCCGGCGGTCCTTTGGGCAGAAACCTCCGCGGCTGAGGACAAGGACCATCGGATGTTGCCCTTGTAGTTCGGAGAGCCTCCTGCGTTTCGCCATGTGGTCAGGGAGCTCGTAGTCGGGGAAAACAGCCCCCGGAACAATGTCGGATCGCATATGAATCCTCGACAATCGGATGTGCGGTTGCGGGGCTTCGTAACGGGCTACACATCCATATCACCTGCGGGATGGCTCAACTCGACTCAGCGATATCGGTCCGTCGAAGCTCCGGATTTGCCGGTTCTTACTGGCATGGCGCCGGAGACTTTTTTGCCGCGTTCGGTTGGGCTACCACCAACGCGAGCCACAAGCAAAGCGTTCCACGGGGGCTGCCTCATTGGTAAGAACGGGGTAGGCCCTAATCATGCCGCGCTGTGACTGGGTGTTTGGCGTCACAGTCCGAGAGCGGAGTATTCGCCGTATATCCGATCGACGAACCTCACAAACGTGAATTGCAAGAAGGAATCGCTAGTGGTCGGCCCGGAATAGCTCCTTTGCTCGTGATCCAAAGACGCTGGTGGCTTTTCAGCTGGCAGGCCGAATCTGATGAACCAATTGGCCGCTTAGTGCCACTCAAAGAGGAAACGTTCGTGCATGGCACCGCCGCGCGGGTCACGAAGCCCCTGTGGGGTTGCGAGGTATTTTGCTCCGATCAGAAGGAGGAGACGCGATGAGAAATCTGAAATTCATCTGTCTGGCCGCTTTCGTGGGCGTATCGGCCATGACCGGCGCTGCAGGGCGGGATACCGCGATGGCCGAAGAGGTGTCGGTCACTGTGATGAAGCAGACGCTAGAACCGCGCATCAAGGCCTGGGCCCGCCAGGTCGCAAAATATGTTGCTGATTACAATGACGCGTATAGCAAGCTGGCGGCTGTCAATGTGCAGACCCCGCGACCTCCCGACGCCGAGGCACAGGTCAAAGACCTTATGAACAAGATGAGCAATGCCAAAAATGGCATAACCCGTGAGACGAATTTCCTGAAGCTCGATCTTATACAAAGAGGATTTGCGCCAAAGGCGAAGAAGGATGACGGGAAGACCGTTGCCGACTTTGTGAACAAGATGATCAACGAGCAAGGCGTTCCCGTGAGTAAAACCGTAAATTTCCTGCCATCGATGACCTGGGGGGACCACGGTCTGGGGGGCGAAATCCAGATAAAGTTCAATGGGCCGTAGCCGCCTTCGCTCATCTGGCGCGCAAGCTTTTTAGACCCGACTTTTTCCATCAAGACCCATCCCGGAATAGGCGGCGCAAAAGCCGCTTGCGCCGGCTCCGGACACAGGGTCAGGATTGCCGCGGTCGGGGGATGGGCCAGAGAAACGAACCCGCTTCACGGGAGCGCGCGGAGCGAAGCGAGTTCGTTCGATGCCCCACAGTGGCGGCCGGCAAGCCAATCTGGCGAGTTGCAGCGAGGGCATGACAACCAGCTAGCATTTGCGTCTGGGCCCAGGTAAACTCTTGCAATCAGTACCGAGCTACTCTGAGCGTTTCCATGGTATGGATGCCGGAGACTGCCCTGCCGGCAAACGCAAGTACAATTGGCGGCGCACGGGGGAGACAGTTCAGTGGTAACTTCGAAAATCGTATACGGCGCGGCCTTCGTGGGACTAGCGGTTGTGATCGGAATTGGTCATTAATGCAGCAAAGGCTGGCTCGGTTACCGAATACAACAAATGATCGCACCGCGCATCGCGGCCTGGTCCAGCAAGTGAAAAAAGCTTTCGATCTCTTTCGGCCCGCACGTAACGGTCACGCCAGCCATGACCTGGGTCGGCAAGGTAAGGAGGCTTTGGAGGGAAATCCAGGCCACGTTCCCACAGGCGTCGACCCAGAGATAGCGCCGCGCATAGCTTGGCGGCGTCAGCCACGCCGCCTGGGCATCACGTCCCGTGTACCTTAGATAGCCAACAACCTTGGTGCGCTGCGCAATTCGGCAGTAGTGGCCAGATGCGGGCATTCGCAGCCCTTGAATAGGTCCCCCCACGCTCGTCGGGGCAGCCGTCGTACGCAGTCTCGAAGGATGTTCGTTATGGAAAGCAAAGAGCGGTCCGAAGACCGCCCCCTGAGGGTCGCATCGCGTATTAGGTTTAGCAGTGAGCTTAACCCGGCTGCCTGTCCGCATTCATGAGGGCGACGATCTTTTCGAGCCGCGTGACTACATTACTGGTCTCCAAGAGCTCTTGCTTTTTATCGATCTCCGCTGACAGAAGGGGAGCAATAGCGTCGGCCAACACACTCGGTTTGTGAACGGCTACACGCGACAAGTAGTCATAGGGCGAGGATAAGAAATTGATGTTGCGATGGGCCTGGAGTTTCTCTAGCACCGCGCGCGAAAGGTTGAACGCCTCCTCCTCCTCGCCACGCGATTCCTGGATAGGGGTGGTGTCGGCTGTGAAGAATTCACCCACGGCAAAATGGATGATAGCCGCACGATCGAGGCCCCTGACGAGAAGTTTCATTGTCCCATCGTCCAGGCTCACTAACTCGATCACGCTCGCGATGACGCCGACGTTGTAGAGGGCATCGGGGGTGGGACATCGTCGGCGGCACGCCGCTGCGTGACGGCTAGGATGCGCTTGTCCCCTGCCATCGCATTGCCCAGCGCTCGAATTGTCGCGTCGCGGCCGGCGAAAAGCGGTACGACCGTATTCGGGAAGAGCACGATGTCCCGCAGAGGCACCGTGGGCAGACCAGCTCTGGTTGGAAGGGTCGGCTTAGCAGCGGCTGGGACCGTCGTGCCCGGCTGGGCGACAAGTGACTGGCCTTCAGATTGAATCTTGGCTGCCAAAGTGTTCCAGTCGTGGAAACCAAGAACCTTGGCGACTAGCTCAAGATTATCGCTGTGGGTGAGGCAAACGCCCTTGGCCTTAAGTTCATCGCGTAGCGTTTGCGCCATGGCCTTGGCGTCGCGAAAATCGCCCATTTGGACTCTCCTTTGCATTGGCGAACGAGAGAGGTCAGATGCCTGCGTTACTGACTCGTTCGCTCGGCAAAGGAAGCCTGAAAGCGATTCGATACATTCACCGGACCCCGCGGAGGGGCGCAAGCAGCGGGTTGTATCACCCGCTAAAAATGTGCGCCGAAGGTCTGGTGTTTGTCAATCCTGGACTGTTGGGATTCCGAGCGGTCGCGAGTGTTACTGGGTAGCCAGTTGCAAGAGTCCGTTCTGGGTCAACAACGGCTGTGGCGCCCGCTCGTCCGGCACGTCTGCAGTACCTGAGACATATAAGCTGACGACTTTGGTGCTCCGCGGGAAGTCGGCGGAAATGGGCCAACAACGCAAGTTGGGCCACATGGCTGCCACCGCTGTGCGTAGGAAATTCGGCATGGTGAACGCTTCTCCCCCATGAAAGTCAGCCGATGTGGTCAACACGCAAAGAGTTGGAAACTGCACTCGCTCAGGCTGGGCTCGGAGCGTGGTCTCACTCAGCTATGGCGAGCATATCGATCAAGTCGAAGCCTTTCGGCGCACCATTGCCTGGGAGCGCGATCACTTCCCGGAAAAGATTGATCTCGAGTGGTTTGACTATGCAGCAGAGGACAAGGCACTTTCTCAATGAATTAGAAAGATGCCTATGATCTAGCCACGTTTGCCCGCGTTCTCGATGCTCTGAGCTCACCGGCGCGCCCAACCTGGAAGCCATCGCCAAGGGCGAAGGCTATCCAGTATCACGAAAGGCCTATGCGATGGCAACCTACACTGTTTATTTCGCAAGCAGATCCATTCTTTATGCCGAAACACAAATCGAAGCTGAAACGCCAGAACAAGCTCTCGAGCGTGCCATGGAAATGGCTGAGGATGAAGGAGGCACTCTGTTGGACCGTCTTGGTGGGCAATATCATGATGACCCATACGTTCAGGCTATACGAGTCCACGACGAAAGCCGGAGGTCCTGGGAAAAAAGACCGCTTATCTCTTGGGCAAATGACGAGGTGTTATTGAAGCGTGCTGCGTATTCTCTGTGCTGGGCAGCTGAGAGAATGCTTGCAGGCAAAGATGGTGCCATGGACTGGCTTGCGAAGGCTGTCAAAATGGCAAAGACGGGTGACATTCCGCATGACGTTCCTATAGGGAAGTTCGGCATGCTGGAACAAGTATGAAGAATGATCGTAACACGGCATTCACCATCCAAGTGCTATCTGCTAGGTCCATAGCATTCGCGGGAGGCGAGAGGTGAAGCGGTGGGTGAAAGCAATAGGCAACTTTTTTTATATGCTACTCACCATTCTTATGATGGTGATGTTTGCCCTCGTCGTTTTTATTCTAGGTGGCTCCGCCGTTGCAAGCGGCTATCGGGCTTTTGATCTATTGAGTAAAGGAGAGATCGCAAAAGGACTTTTTGAGGCATTCAGCGCTTTTTTATTTGGTTTCGGGTTTATCCGGGCGTTCCAACCGTCCAAGTGGTCAGTGGACTGAAACACCTGTCTTGGGGTGCTTTCTACCGCCGCGCAGGTCATAACAACCGCTGACGCGACACGCGGCCACGCAACCGGATGCCCCGGCCTCTGTTGATTGCCTTCGCCTGCTATCGCTGTACGTCGCGGCCGCGGGCGGCGCGGATCTCTCGCGGCTTTGCACATTCTCTATATCATCGAGTGATATACTACTAGGTGGTGCTCTGTGCCTGCCAGAGTGTTCAAGGTCCAGGAGTTCCGCCGCTGGGCCAAGCGCGAAGGTTTGACCGATACCAGCCTCCGCGCGGCCGCGCAGGAGATCGAGAATGGCCTGATCGATGGCGGTCTTGGTGGCGTCCTGATCAAGAAGCGGGTCGCTGCCGCTGGCTGTGGCAAGCGGGGCGGGTACGGGACTATTGCGGCGTACCAGCGGAGCAATAGGCTGGCGTTCCACGGGTTCGCCAAGAACGAGAAGGACAACATCTCGCCGAAGGAGCAAGAGGCGCTGCGGAAACTCGGTGAGCACTACATGTCCTTCACCGACACCGGAATGACGAAGTTGGTGCGAGAAGGGTTGGTTACGGAGGTTGAGACATGAGCCGGATTCTTCGGAACGTCCACGCAGACGCCAAGCGGCTGCACGCTGCCGGCTATATGAACGATCTCACCATGCGGGAGTTCGATGCGCTCTGCATTGAGCCGCCGCCGAAGTTCACTGCGAAGGATGTCGTCCGCATCAGGAGGAAGAACCGCGCTAGCCAGGCGGTATTTGCGGCGTTCCTGAACGTAGGCAAGACAACGGTCGCGGCTTGGGAACAGGGGACCAAGAGGCCGAGCGGCGCAGCCAGCAAGCTCCTGGAGATCGTCGATCGCAAAGGCCTCGACGTGCTAGGCTAAGTAGAGAAACTGGAGCGGGCGACGGTGCTTGGCACAACGATCCTTCATGGTAGAGAAAAGATGACCTCCGTCAGCGCGAGGCTTTGGCGATCAAAGAAAATCACATCACGGATGCAGGAGCTATCGCGACCTCTCCACCTCTTGCCTGCTCATTTTACTTCGTGCCCATCTCGGCGAGTTGGCTCACGCTTGCGGCTGATCGCGTTCGACGGCCACCTCAAACTGCTCCGTTGAGACCAGGGCCACGCGCATCATGTCGGAGCATGGAACCGGCGCGCGTGTTGGCAGCGCGGGCGGTGTCTGGCTTCGATCTGGTTGCGCATTAGCGCGAGCAGCGGCGAGACGATGACCGTCGGCCCGGCACCCCGGGCGCAGAGCAACGTGGTCGCGACGAAATACACCGCCGACTTGCCCCGTCCGGTGCGCTGCACCATGAGCACGCGGCGCCGGTCTGCGACGAGCGCGCTGATCGCGGTCCACTGGTCCTCGCGCAGTCGCGACTCTCGCCCGGCTAGCGCCTGCAGGCGGCGCGCCGCCTGCGAAGCGCAGGGCCGTCTCGTTCATATTGTTCATGCGCTCATCAGGCTCCGCGGCCGACTGTAACGATCCCCACGCTGTTGTGTGTCATCAGAGACTCCGATGAAGCGCAGTGCACGGAGATAAATCCGCCCCAGTCAGGGCCGCTCGGTCAGCGGCCCGGCTCAAAAGTACCAAATCTTTCCAGGGGTGCCCCACTTACCGGGCGGACCGCCGGTCGTGCGCTTAACGCGCTTGCATGCTTCCCTAACGTCGAAGCGTGCTTCCCGTCGCCACCGAATTCAAATGTCAATCCGTGGTGCCTGTGCTGCTCTCTCGCTTTGTCCAAACTGCTGTTGCCATCTTGTTTCAGCAAGATTTCAGCTAAAGCCAAGTTCATTACCGAATAGTACAAAAGAACCGGCTTCGTGGCTCGGGACACGGTTTTCGCGGCATCGAAATATTCTCTTGCTTGTTGCAGGCAATATCTAAGTTGGTTTGCTTGCTTTTTTACGTTCTGATTGTTGCGCGGAACTCTGTGAAGGTCAGAAATTTTCGTTTGAATAGCTTCAACATTATGGAATCGTCTAAGGCCGGTCCACCCGAACCGCTCTAAATCTGTAGCTGGAATTGCGGTTGTAGCAGTTATAATCATCGATCCTTACGTCAATCTAGCTATAGGTAATAAGGCCTCCAGGGAGGCTGAGATGAAAAAGAGGGCCGCTCATTCGTCATGGCGGCCTATTGCTTAGCTTGACTTGTGGGGAAGTTCTCCCTCTGACGAGACGGGCTATAGCCGGCGCCCCTTGTGGCGTCAATGTGAAATTGGTGTTGCGGGAGTGGGGCACGACCCGCAGATTGCGACCTTGGTGTGGAGGGGCACTGAAAAGCGCATCATGTGCGCTAACATGACGACGGGCGCGCACGGAGGGTTGACAAGCGTTCTCTATATGTTCTGATAATCGGGCTTTCATCCAGGCCCTGCCCAGGCACCCCGATATGCCCAATGCTGTTTGCAATGAACAAAGGGCAGTTGAGAGAACCATTATCACAATTCCAGGCTATCGAATTTCAAAAGGATGAATTGTTAGAGCTTGTTCGAACAATAAACAGTGAGCAAGGCGATGGTCGATTATCTGATAGTGTCTTGGAGAGATCATTCGAAAAATGGTGGCCAGATTTAGAAATAAATATAGATAAGATAATACGTGAGTATCATCCTAAGAAGGTGCAGGAAAAGTCTCAAGAAGAGTACCATGAAGAAGTGATTGGTATGCTGAGAAACATTATAGAACTGAGGGTATCGGATCTAACGAGGCACGTCGCTGAAGACATATTCGTGAATATCTACGCTAACATAGATGCAGCTCTGGAGAGTGGAAATGAGCGAATGGAGCGGATTGAGGCTTTGTTGATGCTCGCCAGAAACATTGAGTATTTGCATCTACGTTTACATAAATCGCCTCAGCATATCGAAAGGGCAACTCACCTTATCGACAGGCTGGCATACGAGAAAGGGAAACTAGAAAAGTCAGGGTTGCCGCAGGATCGCAAACGCTGCGCACGGCCTGCGGCGCACAAATGAGGACAAGCGCCACGCCGTCACCCGCTTGCTTAAAGATAAGGAGTGGTCCGGGTGGAGCAACGTCGAAATCTCGAAACGATGTCGAGTATCCGCGGAGTTTGTGCGGAAACTCAGGCAGCAACTAGCGCCTGTCACTTCCAATATTGGAAGTGACAATGAGCGCACCTACACCGACAAGCACGGCAATATGGGGGGGGGGCGACGATGCGCACCGGCAACATCGGTCGCTCGCGCGCATCGGACTCGGAACCTGAAAAGGGATCGTCGGAGCAAGTGCCACAGCCTCGATTGGTGTTACTACCACAGAAATCACCTGAGCCAGCGCCCGAGCCCGTGAGCCAGGAGCCGATGTTCGAGGGTGATGTCCTGCAGGCACCGTCACTCGCACCGAAAGTCGAGGCCGCGTCACCCGCCGCCTCAACTGGTCCTGCGTCGCTGCCTGATCTTAAGGGTCTTCATTGTGCTGCGGTGATCCACACCATCCGTGGCACCATCCGTGGTTTGACCGACCAGGTGGCCGCCATCCCCTGCAATCAACTGCTGGAGGTGCGGAGCGAGTTGGATGAGGTCGTGAAGACCGCGGAGGAATTGCGGGCGCTGATAACGAGCGCAATCGAAAGCGCCACCGTCGGTGCAGCGTGAGGCACCAAATGGTCACGACCGAGCCGGAGGTCGCGGACGTCCGCACGATCGAGGTAGACCCGGCCGCACAACCCGCACCGGGTGCCTGCATGAACGGCGCGGCGCACATCATCGAACCAGTTCCGCCGCTCGTTGAGAAGCCCCTGCCGCCAGAGCTCGCCCGATGGACGTCCCTGACTTACGTGGATGGCGCCGGGACCGTCGGTACGACGATGGCGTCGGACGGTGCGACGATCGAGCACTTACCAGGCACCCGCCGGATAGACCCCGAGACCGGTTTCGCCGAGCCCGATCCGGCCATCGAGGAGGAGGCGCCATCACCAACGCCGGCCGCAGCCGAGAGGGTCGAAGAACAGCCGCCGCTGCCGCTCGACAGAGCAGCCCCTGCCGACATCGAGGCGAGAAACCTTTCGGTCGCTCTCGACATCGTCGCCGCCGGGTTCGCCGTATTTGCAGCCCGCGTTTATTCCAAAGACTGCCGATGGAAGAAGAAGCCGATCGGCTCGGGGTGGCAGATAGGCACCAGGGACCCGAAGCGCGTGCGCGCATTGTGGCGTGCGCACCCCAATGCCGTGCCCGGCATTCCGCTTGGACTTCCGAACCTTGTGGTGATCGATGCCGACAAACACGGCGGGCCCGATGGAGTCGCGGCGTTCGACAAGCTCGTGGCAGAGCACCGCGGTTTGCCACCGGGGCCGGTCACAGCAACGGCCAGCGGTGGACGTCATTTCATCTTCAAGCAACCGCACGATGGCAGGCGGCTTGGCAATAGTGAGGGCAAGCTCGTTGGCCACGGCATTAATGTGAGAGGGGGCCATTCCGGCTGGATTGTCGCGCCAGGCGCCGTTTGCCCCGACGGTTCGATGTGGCGCACGGCAGACGGCTCATCATCTCTGATCGAAGCGTACCGGAACGGCACCATCCCGACGATCCCGAAGTGGATTGTCGACATGATCCACCCGCCGCCCGACAGGCCCAAGAAGGCCTCCAAAGCCAAGGCCGAGGTGAAGGATGCGAAACCGTCGCCCAGCTACACGCCACCGGCACCGGACAAGAGCGCAACGAAGCGCGAGAGGGCATACGCGAGTGGCGCGATCGTGGAAGAGCTCGGCGCCATGCCGCCCCACAGCGGCCGCGACGAAAAGACGTACCGCAAGGCCTTCGCCATGGGCACCATGGTTGCCCGCCGCTGGATCGATCGGGGCACGGTCGAGAACGAGATGTTCAGTGCCTGTGAAAAGAATGGCCTGGTCGCTGAGGGTGACGACGTTCGTGGCGCAATTGAGAGAGGCCTAAACGACGGCTTCACCCATCCTCATGAGGATCTGCCCGACCGCCGTACCAAGACTGCAAGGCAACCGCGAGACAGTACCCAGGCGTGGAAGAATCTTCTTCCAACCGAAATTTATTACCTTCAACGTGTCCGCCCTAATGGCCAGCACGCGAACCTTGAGGCCGCCAAGGACGTGATCTCGGCCATTGAGCGCGAGGGGCACGTAATCGATAAGCTGGACGGCTACGCACTGGGCCGACTGCTGCACGTCACGACCGAGGAGTGGAAGGCGATTGGCGTCATATTCGATCGTCATCCCTCCAGGTTCCGGCCGTATGATTCCACGCCGCAGCGGATCGACGAGTACTTGGCGAGTGTCCGGGAGGCCAAGAAGCCCGCGCGGGCCCGGGCAGCCAGAGAACGACGCGCCCATGAAAAGCTGGAACGGGAGCAGCAGCCGCCCATCAATGACCTAATGGCGCGCCGGTGCAAGGCAATGGTCGCTTATGCCAAGCGGTATCCAGGCCTGCACAGGACCGGCGACCTCGTCAGCGGCCTGAAATGCGGGGAGGCCTTCAAAGACATTACAGAAAAAAGACTCCGCAACGCCGTCGATGAGTTGTTGAGGCTGGCGGTGGCGGGAAAGCTACCAGCGCTCACCAAGTCTCTCATCGT
>JASHYD010000817.1 GCA_030043175.1 Xanthobacteraceae bacterium
CCGCGTAATAGGAATGGACGTCATAGACCCAGGCGGTTGCGACCGACACCACGCCCCAGGTGATCATGATCCGTGCGATCCATCGCCGCGCACCGACCCTGTGGAGGGCGAGGTTTGAAGGAATCTCGAACACCGTGTAGCCAAGGAACAGGATTCCGGCGCCGAAGCCATACTGGGTCGCCGTGAGCCCGAGGTCCCTGTTCATGGTGAGGGAGGCGACGCTGATATTGGTGCGATCGAGATAGTTGACCACGTAGGCGAGCGTCAGGAACGGCACCACCCGCCAGGCGATTTTCTTGAGCACCGCTTCCTGCTGCGGATCCATTGGACGTTTCCCAAATTGTCGTCTCGAAAGCTCTTCGGAAAGATATTGATCCTGGAAGGGAATTCCGCACAAGCGAGGACCGGCGCGCTTGCGTAGGCGCGTCGTCGCACCCGCCTGCGCTTGGAGATGCCTCATAGAATCCGCAACCTTGCCGGCCGGGCCGCGGGAACGTGGGATGTGGCCTGCTCTGGGTGATCATAGCGCACGGAGCCCGCGACTCGTTGCGAAACCGCCACGGCGCCGGCTCTCGGCGAAGCCGGTTTGGTGGTCGCGTGCGGCGCCGGCCGCCTTCGTCCATGACCGCTAGCATCACGCTGCCGTGATCGCGGCGCCCCTGCGGCGTCGCTTTGCGCAAGGACTTGCCGGCATCAACGGTGCCGATCGAGCTCTGGCCGGGCGAGCGACAAATCCCCTCGCGATGCCAGCACGTGCATGCCCGGCCGCCGGCGCAACCTGAATCATCACGATCCGACGCCGGTCATCTTGCGTTCCCGCGGGTTTGACCGCGTGGCCTTCCACCGCCAATCCAATTCGACTTTCGTGCATGCAAAGCTGCGCCCGTCCCGGCAGCCCGACGAGCGAGGCGAAATCCGGGCCGGCTGTGCGATCTCTCGGCCTTGCGCCGCATGGCTCGGTTGATGGCCGCTGCGCTCCATCCGGGCTGCGGACCTGCAGGGCGCTTGGGGTCGGCCCGCGTGGGTCGCGCGACTTGCACCCCTGTGCCAACGATCCATTGCGTCCGCCTGGCAACCACAAGGGTCGCCCTGCCCACGGCGGTATACCGTCACGAGTTCCCTTTCCGCCACACCGGATGATGCTTTAGCTTGCCTCCGGCACCTTATTTCCGATGCTGCCCCATGAGGACCCGATGGCCGCCAAGAAACTCAGCTACCGCCTGCCATTATTGACCGAGGACAAGCTCGACGATGAGCAGCGCGTGCTGCTCCAATCGATGCGCGCCGGACCGCGAGGCGATCGCGTCAAGCTGGCCGGTCCGTTCGGGGTCTATATGCATGCGCCGCAGTACGGCGAACTGACCCAGCAGCTTGGCGCTTTCCTTCGCTTCAAGACCTCACTCGAGCCCCGGCTGTCGGAGTTCGCGATCTTGTGCATCGCCCGGATATGGCGTGCGCAATATGAGTGGCATGCCCATGCGCCGATCGGCGAGAAGGCCGGCGTGACGGCGGAGGCGATCCGTGACATCAAAGCCGGCCGTACGCCGAAAAGAGCCGCCAAGGATGAACGGGCGATCTTCGATTTCATCCGGGAACTTCACAAAAAGCGCCGGGTCAGCGACCGCAACTACAAGCGCGTCCAGGGCATCCTGGGCGACCGGGGTCTGGTCGAGCTCATTGGAATTGTTGGCTATTACACTGGGGTCTCGATGATCCTCAATGTCTTCAATGTGCCGCTGCCGGAAGGTGCCGCGCCATATTTCTCCGAGCCCAAATAGACCGGGAGCCGGAAAGCCTGGGCGGGGGCCGAGAGCGTTACGGCGCAGGAAGATGGCACCTCTGCGCCCCCGGTGCTCTTCTAGCCCTCCGTCCGGGTGATGATGCGACAAAAGTTCCGGTTATGGCGCGTAATTGCACAGCCAAAAATTTCGGAAACATGATACGTTTATTGTGTTACGTATCGGGGCCGGTCGCTTGCGCCGCCGTGAGACCCAAATGAAATCGCGAGAGCCCCAGCGGGACGAGGAGAAAGGCCGCGTACTTTTGTTCCGGCCGCGTGTTCCGCGCGCCCGCAACGACAATTTACGCCGGCCCGGCTCCTTCCGCTCGCCAGTCGCCGACCTGAGCAAATATGAGCAGCCGCGCGGCGAGGAGAGCTATAAACAGCGCATGGTCAATAACCTCTTGGCCTTCGCGCTGCTCAGTCTGATCGTTTATTGCGGCATCTGGCTTGCCAATACGATGGCGCAGTTGCGCACCGACCAGGATTGCGTGCTGACGGGGCGAACCAATTGCGCGCCGATCAAGGTGCCGGTCCAGCCGCGGTGAGCTGAAATGGCGTCCGGATGGGCGCGGCGAAATTCAAGGCAGACACGCTCCACGCTGGCGCGCGACGGTTCGAGCGGCATCTTCCCGGGTCCGGGGCTTGTTCGCGGCCGCTCCGATTGTTCTTGCTCTGTACCCCAAACGTTGGCGCGGTGACGACGCCCGTCAACCCGTCGATCAAGCATGCTCTGGGGAACAGTTTCGCCAAAAAAAGATCGCCCGGAACCAACCCACGAAGTTACCTACGTTTGCGGCAGCCTAGCGTCCGCGGGTGCATTTTTTGTGGATAGACGACATTAGTTGCACGACGGTCACAAACGGCTGATATAGACGTCGCGTCCTTTACGTACGGACGCATTACCCCTTCCCTGACTTGGCCCGCCACTCGCCCGGCGGGTTTTTTTTGCAGCGGATCAGCACTCGCGCGCGCCATTTTTATTTCAGGTGTTGTCAAGAATAGCAATCGCTCGGATTTAGATTTGTCTGAATACAACCTATAGTATTTCATGCGGACAGTAAACAGAGAGAAGGCAAAACCAAATGAATGCTCAGGAACGCGAGGTTAGGGTGAACCTGACGAAAGAGGAAAAAGGGCGGTTGGAGAAGTTCGGCGCCATCGAATTCAAGTCGGCCGGCGCTGCTCGGAAGCGCTGAAAACGAATGCGGCCCGCTGCGGCGGGGGCGAACCCGCGACTGACCACGGCACCTAATAGCGAGAGTATTTAGGTGCCATGGCTCAAGGAAACGTAGTCACCAACTCGCCGCCAACACCACCCGCCAAGTCCGTCGCGCCACCCGTGAAACGCGTGCGTTTCGCCGGCAAGCCTCCGTCGCCGGCTGTATCGGTAGCGTCGCGGTTCTCATTACCGCGTTGTCACTGTCTCACCTTGCGAGCGGCGTGAAGCTAATCACCGGCTGCGAACCATGGGAAGCTTGGGCTATCGATCTCGCGCGGCTTCGTGCCAAACGATCCTCAGTCGGCGCTATGACAAT